>DATKWA010000171.1:0-2858 GCA_035529815.1 Occallatibacter sp.
AAGCTGTGCTGCCGCCCAGCCTACGTCGCGGTCGATTTAAGGCGCCTGATGCGTTGATCGCGTCGCTGCAAGGGCCCCCGTAGTACCCGCGATAGGACCATAGCCAAGGGCTATTCAGGGTCAGAGAGCAAACGGCACAACTACATGATCCCGTTGCCTTCGGCATCGGGATTATGTGGAGCAGAATGCGCACAACGAGCAGCGTTCATGCGGGTGTGAACAGTAACACTCGACATAATCACGCACTCTACATAATGCAGAGCGTTTTTAGCGTAGCGGCGCGGCACACAGATGCATTAGGAGCGGCTGGAAACTGATGGCCGCGTCGGTGCGCTAAAAACGGATTGGACTGAACCGCCCCTGGATGCTGGACCTATGGGTATTGAATGGTTGGCAGAGGCCTGAAGGAAGGGGAACAAGCTCGTAGACAGTGGCTGTGTTGCAGTTGACGTTGGTTGATCCGGGGATTTGGGCCGGTTGAAATCCCGCTGGCTGGCAGGATTGATGCGAGAACAGACGATACTGCGCAGCAAGAGACAGGGGTTCCCTGTAGCGTTGGAAGAACCAACCTCGCAGTGGGCAGTATCTGACGAGTGTGCTGACGCTGCTCATGATGTGTCCTTGATCGCCGGGCGTCTTCGGGCTGCCAGCGTATCGATCAGCACCATATGGCCACGGCGACAAACCGGACAGAGGCGCAATGAAACTCCGTTGAGTTCTTCGCACCGGTCACGGTAGTCCTGAACTTCTGATGACTCTGGAGGCATCTGCGGAAGCGCCATGCCCAGTAGTTGGCGGCATTGGGTCAGTTTTTCTTGTCGGTTTCGGTTGCCGAGGAAGCCGTAATAGCGGATGCGGTGGAAGCCATGCGGCAAGACGTGGAGGAGAAAACGGCGGATGAATTCCTCGGCCGAGAGGGTCATCGTTTTCTGCTGGCTGTGGTCCCGATAGTCCTTGTATCGGAAGCTCACTTGACCGGCTTCGATGTCGAGCAGGCGGTTGTTCGAGATTGCGACGCGATGGGTGTAGCGGCCGACATAATCCAGCACCTGTTCGGGGCCGGCGAAGGGCCGCTTGGCATAGACGACCCACTTTGTTTTTTTGAGAGGCTCCAGGTAACGGACGAATGCGCGCCGATCCCGGAGGCTTTCCAAGGAGGTGAAGAACTGCAGTTTGCCAGAGTCGAATGCGTTCTGGAGTTGCTCCAGAAACAGGCGGCGGAACAGTAGCGACAACACGCGCACGTGCAGGAAGAAGCCGGGCTTGCAAGGGATCCAGCGGGTGCCGTCGGGTGAGATGCCGCCGCCTGGGACTACGCAATGCAAATGCGGGTGATGCAGCAAGGCGGACCCCCAGGTGTGCAGGACGGCGAAGAAGCCAATCTCCGCGCCCAGGTGTTTGGGATCGGCAGCTATGGTGCGTAAAGTCTCGGCCGTGGCCTGAAAGAGAACGTTGTACACCACCTCCTTGTTCTGGTAAGCGATCGCGGCAATCTTATCCGGCACAGTGAAAACGACGTGAAAGTACTCGCAGTTGAGAAGTTCCGCCTGGCGGTGTTCTATCCACTCTGCACGTGCCAGCGATTGACACTTCGGGCAATGCCGATTCCTGCATGATCGGTAGCAAATGCGTTGCTGACCGCATGCATCACACTGTTCGATCTGCCCTCCGAGAGCTGCCGTCCGGCACATCTCGATGGCGCTCATGACGCGTCGCTGCGCTGTGGACATCGACGCGCCATGCTTCTCTCGATAGGCTCCCCCGTAGCGGCGGAAGATGTCCGCCACTTCCAGCTTCGGGCGATCCATGCAGCCGCTTAGAAGTACTGGGGTATGGCGGGCTTGGGATCAGCGCAGACAGGGCGAGGCAAAAGATCGAGCGGACTGGAAGTCGAGCAGACCTTGCTGGTAGCGATCCGCAGATAGCGGGCAGTGGTCGCCAGGCTGCGGTGGCCGAGCAGCAGTTGAATGGTCCGGACATCGGTGCCCGACTCCAGCAGATGAACCGCAAATCCATGTCGAAGCAAATGCGGAGTGATTGGTTTGCGGATGCCGGAGAGCCTGCGTGCCTTCTTGCAAGCCAGTTCCACCGCAGATTTGCTGATGGGGCTGCCGGGGAAGTCGCCTGGAAAGAGCCAGTGCCGGGGCTTACTCACTCGCCACCATGTGCGCAGGATCTCCAGCAGTGTGGGCGATAGCATCACGTAGCGATCTTTTTGGCCTTTGCCCTGGTCGACACGGATGACCATGCGCTGGCTATCGATGTCGTCAGTTTTCAAACAGACAACCTCGGAGATGCGCAAACCCGCGGCGTAGCAGGTCGTCAGGATCGCGCGATGCTTGGTGCTTTCGATGCAGCCGAGAAACTGCAAGACCTCCTCTGGGCTCAAAACCACCGGCAATTTCTGCGGCTTCTTGGGAGCAGGAATGACGTCGTCAAACTGCCAATCCCTTTTCAAAGAGACCTTGTAGAGAAAGCGCAGTGCGGCCACCGCGATGAGCACGGATCCAGGCGCCAACTTCTTTTCATTAGTCAGGTAGACCTGGTAGGCGCGGATGTCCTCCGGACCCAGATGTTCCGGAGACCTATTGAAGTGGCGTGCAAACAGAGAGACCTGTTGCACATACGACATTTGCGTGTTGAGTGCGAGATTCCGCACCTGCATGTCTTCAGTCATCCGCTGGCGAAGCGATGTCATTGGGAAACTCCTTTGCGAGATGGAATGCGCTGCAAGCAGCGGCTCCATGCTCTCGCAAAAGAGTTCATGTGGGAAGAAGGGCAAACAGGAAGGCTTGATCCGGCACTACGCTCGGCCACAGCCTGCTGGACCTACCGAGTACCGCGTAGCGGTTTAGTCC
>DATKWA010000172.1:0-3710 GCA_035529815.1 Occallatibacter sp.
TTTCTGCTGGGCCATGCGGGGCATCGCATTGCGGGGATGGTGAAGCGCGAGGTTGCGGGGGCGCTGGATGTGTGGGAGACGCGGCCGGTGCTGGGCGAGCCGGTGCGGGTGACGAGCGGACGCGTTGAATGGTTTCCGCGCGGGTAGGTTTGTGAGCGCGTGATGCCAGGAGTTGCATGCTACCCCACCCTAGCCACAAGAACGAAAACGTGGCGCGGATGGGGCACCTGACATTGGTGAGCAGGCCAGCGACTGGTGCCCCGGCGCCTGTTTTTTATACTGGGTTGCGGCGGTGGGAGTATTCTTCTCGCGCGGAAAGAAGTGTGTCCGGCAGGGACGCGAAAACATAAATAGGTGAGGAGAGAAGATGAGGCGGAGAGTGTTTGGTTTTCTGTTGAGCGGGTTGCTTGGCGTTGTGACTGCGGCTGCGGCGCAGGTTCCGGCTCATGGGGCGCGTCACAATGCAGGTTTGATCAAGACTCGTTTGATCAAGGTGATGATTCTGGATGGGCAGAGCGCGGGAGCTTATCACAACTGGCGGCTGACGACTCCGGTGCTGAAGAAGGAGCTTGAGGAGACGGGGCTGTTTTCGGTGACGGTGGTGACGGCGCCCGAGTCGGATGGGGACTTCAGCAATTTTGATCCGAATTTCGGGCATTACCAGGCGATTGTGATGAACATTGACGCGCCGGATTGGCCGGCGGATTTGCGGGCGCGGTTTGAGCGCTACGTGAGCGGCGGCGGGGGGCTGGTGGTGGTTCATGCGGCCGACAATGCGTTTCCCAATTGGCCGGCATTTAACGAGATGATCGGCATTGGCGGTTGGAGGGGTCGCGCGCAGGCAGCGGGGCCTTACTGGTATTTCGAGGATGGAAAGCTGAGGTCGGACGATTCTCCGGGAACAGCGGGACAGCATGGAATGCGGCTTCCGTTTCAGGTGGTGACGCGTGCGCCGGAGCATCCGATTATGAAGGGATTGCCGGCGGCGTGGATGCATTTTCCGGATGAGCTTTACGGGAAGCTGCGCGGGCCGGGGAAGAATATGACGGTGCTGGCGACGGCGTATTCGGACCTGAAGAATAAGGGCACGGGGCACGACGAGCCGATGCTGATGGTGCTGCACTACGGGAAGGGACGGATTTTTCATACCGTGATGGGGCACGATGTGGCGGCGCTGAGTGGCGTGGGATTTATGACGACGTTTCAGCGCGGGACCGAATGGGCGGCGACGGGCAAGGTGACGCAGCGAGTTCCGACGACGTTTCCGACGGCGAAGACGGTGAGTTATCGGGTGGATATCTGGGAGATGGATCCTGATGCGTTGAAAGGGGCTTCCGATCCGGTTCGCGTGGGAGGGAAATGAGGCGCGCTGCGGGGAACTGTGGAGCGGCATTGATTTCCGGGTGCGCGATTTAGTTCATCGTGATTGAATGCGGTTGCCCCAGGTCTTCCCGCGTGGCGGACGAGACCTGGGGCAGCCGCTTTTTGATGCCGCTATTATTTGGCGGTGCGGTAGATTTCGGAACCTGCGAGTAGGTATGCGCCGACGCCGTAGTTATAGCTTGAGGTAGCCGTGTATGCGCCGGGGGCTGCGCCGACGGGCTGAATTGCGCCGAGACGGCCATCGGCATAGACGTGGGTCAACATGCCGGCCCAGGCTTTGTGGACGGCGGGCCAGTAGGTTTTCTTGTCGAGGATTTTCTCGTTGACGCCGTAGGCCATGGCGTAGGCGATGAATGCGCTTCCGGAGATTTCAGGCAGGGGATAGGAATCTGCGTCGAGCAGGCCGGGACGCCAGAGACCATCTTTGCTTTGAATGGCGAGCGTTGCGGCGGCCATCTGCTTGAGCAGCGCGACGTATTTGGGACGCAAGGGTGAGTTTTTGGGGAGTTGCTGGAGGACGCGGACGATGCCGCCCATGACCCAGCCGTTGCCGCGGGACCAGAAGATTTTTTCGCCGTTCTTCTCGTGCTTGTCGAGGTAGGATGCGTCGCGCGAGTAGAGGTGTTTGTTCTGGTCGTAGAGAAGGTTGGTGGTGATGGTCCACTCGCGATCCATGAAGTCGAGATATTTGGCGTCGCCGGTGGCTTTGGCCATGTCGGCGAAGACGGGCGGGGCCATGAAGAGTGCGTCGCACCACCACCAGAGGGGCTTGGCGGGATTGTCGGGCGTTGCGATCTCGACGTTGAGCCGGGCTTGCATGGGGTCCATCATCTCTTTGTCTTTGTGGATGAAGTATTGCTCCATGTACATCTGGCCGATGGCTTGATCGTCGGCGTGTTCGACGCGGGGGCCGGGCTGCCAGTCGAGCTTGTCGGCGATGTCGCGCATGGCCTGTTTGTATTTGTCGCCGGCGACGGGCTCAGGGACGGCCATGAAGCCGGCGTAGAGCGCGGCCCAGGTCCAGTCAACCTGTGGCTGGGCGGGCATGCGGGTGAGCTGCCAGTCGGCAACGAGCTTCATGGCTTTGGCGAGGTCGGCGCGGGTGAATTTTGGGGAGAGACCTTGGGCGAGCGGGCCGGGGGTGGGCAGTGAGTCTCCGGGAGTGGCGACCGGGGCTTTTTGCTGCGCATGCGCGGTTTGAATGGCGAGAGGCGAGAAGAGAAAGAGGCTGGTGACAGCCAGAGCGGGGAGGCTTATTGCGCTTCCCATCTTTTGAACGAAGTTGCGTTTTTGCATTTGAATCTCCGAGGGTTTGAAGGCCTGTTCTGCTGATTGGCGGGCAGGCAGTGGCTGGGGCGGGTGTGGCGGCCCGTGCCTCTTGTTGAGCAAAATGCGTTGCAGGTATGGTCCGGAATGCGTTCGAATTATTGTGCAGAACCACTATATCGCCTGGGTGGCAGAGGCGGCCATGCGGCGGGGCGGGCGGAGATGGGCCGGGGCCGGCTTTGCCTGAAAACTGGCAAAAACGTTATCTTGCCCAAAAACTCTTCCTCGTGCCCAAGAAATCTGCGCCTCGCCCAAGAACTGCGAGTCCCGTCCCAAGATAGTGTGCGTCGGGTCCGCGGACCGCTGGATCAAGGTGTGCACTCATGTTGTGAGAATAGTAATTGCGGGGTAGTCGGTGATTCACTCAGGACGCGAATCCCACCTTCGCCTCTTTAGCAAAAAACAAGCTGGAAACTAGAAGCTGCTTCTCACGCATGGTGCGTGACTGCCTCCACAAACAAGATCCCGCCGATCAGCAAAAGTCCACCGTAAACGTATTTAAGGAACGCGGTGCCGGAAAAGCGATGGTTGATTGCCCGCCCCAGGAACACCGCCGGCAGCATCACCGGCATCGAAATCAGGAACTCGTGCGTCACGGTGCGTGTCCAGAGCCCGGCGCTCCAATACCCGATCATCCCCAACATGCTGGCAGGCAGAAAATAAGCTTGCAGCGTCGCCCGAAAGTGCTGGGGCGACCATCGCCGCAGCGAGCCGTAGATTACAAGAGGCGGCCCATTCATGCCATACGCTCCGCCCAGAATGCCAGCCAGAAATCCTGATAGCAGAAGCAGCCCGTGATGCTCATGCTCCAGCCGCAAAGCATTGCTCGCCGCCAGCAAATAGGCCGCAAACAGCATGATCATGATGCCGAGCCCGGCCTTCACCAGTTCCTGGTGCACATTGGTCAGCATCAGCAATCCGAGCGGAATCCCGAAGACTGTGGCTACCAGCAGCCCGGCGGCGCTGCGCAGGTGAATGTGCCTCCAATCCTGCGCCACTAC
>DATKWA010000173.1:0-6712 GCA_035529815.1 Occallatibacter sp.
GACCGCCGCCAGGCTCCCGCGCTCGATCACCGCCCCGCCACACGCCGGGCACCAGTCCCCCATCGTCTCTTCACCAAGCACCGCATGGCACTGACTGCAAATACGTTCCATACCTGAAAGATTACCGGATCAGCCCCAAACAACCCACCCGGTACACTAAATCCATGCACCCTCCCGTGCGACTGGTCGCAATCGACATGGACGGCACTCTACTGCCCTATGTTGGCCAATCCGTAAACCCCCGCACCGGCCGGGCCCTCAGAGCGGCACAAGCGGCTGGCATCACCGTCGCCATTGCCACCGGCAGGCGCATGGCTTACACCGTTCCACTCCTCGAAGACCTTGGCCTTCGAGCGGATACGCCCCTCATTACGTCCAATGGTGCAGTGGTTAAAACTCTCGACGGCCAGCTTGTCGACCGCTGCCACCTGCAGGCGCGCATCGCGCGCGGCGTTTGTGGGCTGCTCAGGCCGTTTGGAGCCGTAGTCTTCACATTCGATAGACCGGAACGCGCCGAACTGGTCCTTGAAGATCTCGAACAGGCGCATGGTCGGATTGCACTTTGGGTCGAAACCAACCGCAAAGCTATTGAAGTCATCAAGCCTTTGGAAAAAGCATTCGACGACGGAGTGGACCCTATTCAGGGCATGGTCACCGGCTATCTCAGCAAGATGAAAGAAGCCGAGCGCGCCCTCAAGGCAAGCGAATGGAGTGCCAGTTGTGAATGTGTTCGGACCGAGTATCCCGCGCGCGACGTCTCTATCCTGGATGTGCTGCCGCGCGGCATCTCCAAGGGCTGGGCCGTTCAGCGACTCGCCGAGCGCCTTGGCGTCAGCCGCAGCGAGACCATGGCCATCGGCGACAATTGGAACGACGTGGACATGCTCGAGTGGGCCGGACAAGCCATAATGATGGGCAATGCGGCCCAGGAGTTGCGCACTCTGGCAAAAATGCGCGGCTGGAAGCAGGCGCCCCCCAATGATCAGGACGGCGTAGCCGTAATACTGGAAGCAGCCATAAAAAAGCTTGCTCCAGGCAATGCATAGATGAAAGAAATCGATATTAAGGTGCAATGGAGCAATGCAGCATAAGTTCTTCCTCATCGCCGCGGTGCTCATCATCCTGACCCCATCGGCCAGAGCAGCCGAGCGCGTCACGCTGCGCAACGGCTCTCAGATGCTCTGCGACCACCACACTCAGGTTGAGGCCGGCGTCCGTCTCTACCTCAGCGCCGGCCAAGACAACTACATCCAGTTCGCCCCGCAAGACGTCCGCGGCATAGAACCAGCCCCCGACCTTCCAGCGTCCCTGGGCGCCGAGCAAAACCCCGCCCAGGTCGTAAAGCCCCAGAGCCCCGATGCCAAACTCAGCCAGACAGATCTCGCCGAGATACTCGCCCGCGAGGGCCGCGAGCACAATCTGGATGTAGACCTTCTGGCCAGCGTGGTCAACGCAGAGAGCGGCGGCAACGCACGCGCCCTCAGCCGTGCCGGCGCCCGAGGTCTCATGCAACTCATGCCGGCTACCGCTGCCGATCTAGGCGTCCAGGACAGCTACAAGCCAGACCAGAATGTCCGCGGCGGTTCCACCTATCTTGACGCGCTCCTCGTTCACTACCACGACAATCTCGCCCTGGCGCTGGCAGCCTACAATGCCGGCCCGGCAGCCGTCGACAAATACCGCGGCATCCCGCCCTACCACGAGACCCAGGCCTACGTCGCCCGCGTCATTCACCAGTTCAATCGCCGCGTCCGGATGCGACAAGCCCAGGCAAGCCACTCAGTCGCGTCGGCCATCACTCACTGAATCAACGGGTACCCCCGCCAGCCTCTTTGACTTTCCGTCCAACTCCATCCGATAAAATCATAGCGAGACCTGTCGAACGGAGAACTCTTGAAGAAGAATCAATTGATCCTGAGCGCGTCGGTACTGCTGGCGTTGGTTGTTCTCGCGCTGTACGAACAGCACCGGCATCCGTTCAACTTCTCAATGTTCATCGACGAGTTCCAGAAGGCCGACTGGCAAAAGATCGGCATCGGCATCGCCTGCATCTACCTCGGATACGTCTTTCGCGCCGTGCGCTGGGCCATGCTCGTGCGGCCCAACAAGAAAGTCTCGCCCCTGTCGCTCCTCGGCACCCAGATCATTGGCTTCACCGCCGTCGCCCTCATCGGCCGCATTGCAGATCTGGTGCGCCCTTATCTCGTTGCCAGAAAAACATCCCTGCCCCTCGGTACCCAGATCGCCGTCTACATCGTCGAACGGCTCTTCGACGCCGGCTCAATGGCACTTCTGTTCTCTTCTGCCATTCTGCTGGCGCCCGCCGGCACGCTTCCCCACCCTGAGATCTTTCGGAAATGGGGCTACGGCGGATTGGTCGCCACAGTTCTTGGTGCACTTTTCCTGGTAGTCGTGCGCGTGGCCGGGACAAAGGTGGCATCTTTCCTCGAAGCCGCCTTTGGCCTCATCTCCAAACGCATCGGCCACGCCGTAGGGCATAAGGTCCGCACCTTCCACGCCGGGCTCGATACGCTCCGAACCCCCGCCGACTTTGCCCTCACTCTTGGTCTCTCGCTGGCCATGTGGGGGCTCATCACCGTGGCCTACTTCCAGGGTACGGCTGCGTTTGTCGCTCCTGCACAGCAGGCATCAGTCACGGTGGGCAAATGCATGGTGCTCATGGTTGGCAGCGGCGTCGCAAGCATCATTCAGTTGCCCGTCATTGGCTGGTTCACCCAGATTGCCGCCGTAGCTGTCGCCCTCGGAGCACTCTTCAACATGACATCTGAAACGGCCACTGCCTGCGCCGCCACCTTGTTGCTCATTACTTTCCTCAGCATCATTCCCGTGGGCCTCATCTGGGCACAGTTCGAAAACGTCAGCCTGCGCAAGGTAACCGTGGAAAGCGAACACGCCGGCGAAGAGTTGTCCGAGAACGAAATAGTCGCCGACGCATAACATTCGCATCGGCAGTTGCTTGGGTTAGCAGGCTAACTCAGTACAGTTTTTTCGAACCATACTTTAAAACAGTTCAACGTGGACCGTAACCGGACGATTCGCTGTCGTTCGTCGCCAACCCCGCCTCCGAAAACCGGATCGTCTCCGGTCCCGCCGCCCCGCCCGTCATCAACATGCTCATAGCCTGTTCCATCGTCAGGTTGGTCTCCGTCACCCGCTCGATGGGAAGAATCTGCAGAAACGCCGAAGTCGGATTGATCGCATTGGGCAAAAGTACCGCCGCAAGCTGCGCCCCGCTGGTCGAGTCGGTGAGCTTCCGCGTCAGAAACCCAATGCTTTTCTGCCCTGGAATCGGAAAATCAACCAGAACCACGCGCTGGCTCGTCTCCTTCTTCGCCATCATCGTATCCAGCAGTTGCCGCACCGAGGTATAGACCTTGGCCACAAAAGGCAGCCGCTCCAGCAATGCCTCGAAAAGTCTGAAGGCTTGCCGGCCAATCACCAACGACGTAATCCGCCCCGCCACATACAGCAGCACCAACGTAAGCACAATAGCCAGTGAAGATTGCACCCAGGGCTGCACGGGCCATGCCGCAGGAAAAACGGTCTCCAAAAGCGTGACCACGGGCAACCCGGCTTTCGCTAACTCACTGAACACAAAACTGAAAATCAGATAAGTGACAAACAGCGGTCCAATCGTAAGAATTCCTGCCAGAATATTGCTTTGCAGACTTCGCAATGCGTGGGTAAATAATGGTTTCACGACCCTCTCCCAACCCTCGTCTTGCTTTGAGAATACGCGAATCCATCGTCCACCGGGTGGCCCCTAGACCCTGCTCTGCCCCGGTTCCTTCGCTGTGGCTTGCCTCAAATCCTTAGATTTTGGTTTCATTAACGTGAGAAATCCGGTATATATGAGGTTTGCCCCCTACGGTGAAGTGGGAATCACGTCAATCGATGAAGCTTTGATGCAATTCGTGGATGACCCGGAACGCCTCACTGATACTTATGGCGCAGAAAGAAGGACATCGATGAACGATTCGTTGAGGGAGATTGCGGAAGATAGAGCGCTCGTAGATGAGACCGCCGAAATCCCACAATCTGTGGAGACGCCGCAACCGCGAGCCGTCGGTTCTCCGTTGCCGATGGGAGGGAGCTTCGCTGCCCAGTCGCCACAGCCTCCGGAAGAACCAAGGCGTCTGACTTCCGTTCCGCCTCCAGCCCGAGCCCTTGCCAAAGCGCCGGCTCCATCTGAGCAGACTTCCACCCTTCAGCGGGCCGTGAAATTGATTCGCACGGCATTACCCTTCGTGCAGCGAATGCTGCCTCTGCTGGAAGGAGGTGTCGGCGCGACTCTCGCCAACCTTCTCAACCCGCCTCCTCCGCCAGCCCCTCCTGCTGCGCCGCCGGCCAACCTCGCACCCATTGAAGAAGGGCTGCTTGAGCTTCGCTCCCAGCACCGCGAATTGCGTAACCTGTTTGTCGAGCAGAATTCATCCCTCAAGCGCGTAGAAGACCAGTTAGAGATGGTGCGCGAGGCAACCGACCGCAACACCTTGGAACAGCAGGAGTTACTAGAAGACCTCAAAGCCGTCGGCAGCAAGGTCAATCTCGTTGCTTTGGTCGCCATCGGTTTGCTTGCCTTCTCCGTCCTGCTCAATCTCCTGCTTTACATGCACATACAGCGCGTCCTTCCCTGATCCCTGATGCAGATCGCACGTTCCAGCACTAGTGCCATCCTCGTGCCGCCCTGGGTTTTCAAGCCAGGGCGGCATTTGCGCGATTGACTCCGCCCGGTGCCCCCAAGATACTCTGAAAACCAACTAACCGGACTTGTTCTGTTTCGCGGCATATTCATAATATTTATCTAAATATTCATCGCATGAATACTATTTTGCCGTCTTTTGCTTACCTTAACGACTTTTGTGATTATGGGTGTTGCCAGTCGTATTTTCGCGGGTCTAGTATTCCCGTTAGTTGAGCCGGGTTTTTGAATATTGGCCCGGAGACCTGATCCACTATGCAGACTTCCTGAAATCTCAGAGCTTCACCAACCAGCGGCGCTTTATGGCGCACGCAAACGGAGCGTCTCGCCATGGCGTGGTATGCCTACTGCATCGGTGAAAAGCAAGCATTTCCTGAACTAGCCCGTCATCGCAAGCCGGTTCCCCTCGAATCCGTTCATGGAGTCAGCGGCAATCAGGTCTTCCTCTACCCCGCCAGTGATCTCGCAGTCGTCGTCAGCGAACATAATCCCTTGGAATCTCTCAATCAGAAGGCCGGCGTCGACCACGCTCGCGTCATCGCGGATTGCTTTCAGCACTCCACGGTGCTTCCCTTCCGATTTGGAACCGTATTCAAAGATGACGACATGCTCCGCAAGTCCATCCGCTCCAACCAGCGCCAGTTTGTTGGCAATATAGACAAACTCCGCGGCAAGACCGAGATGCACCTCAAGATCTTCGTCGACGACTGTTGCAGCAAGGAGATGGAGAACCACGGACCCGCCGAGGGAGTTGGACGCCAATACCTCTCCAATCTCCGCGAGAACGCCGCCCGCACCCGCGAACGCCAAACCCGCGCCCGCGCCGTCAGTTTCCAGATGCACCGGCTTTTCATGCCTCTCGATGAAGAGGTCAGTTGCAGGCTCACGGAAAGCGGAAAGATGGTCCTCGACATCGCCCACCTCATCGACCGTAAATGCGTCGAGCGCTATCACAACAAGTTCGCCACCACCAGCGCCATGATGCGTGAGTGCTTCATGCAGCTATCCGGCCCATGGCCGCCCTACCACTTCGTCCATCGCCTCACGCGTTCAGCGCATCCCCACACGCACGCTCCAGCGGCGCAACCTGCCGCGCGCGTTCCCTCCGCCGCCATTCCCATGGTTGAGCAGGCCTCCGCGATCGCATAAGGCACACAGCAGCCCCAAAAAGCAGAAGCCCCATCCGCAAGGATGGGGCTTCTTTTTGCAACCCGCCAGTTTCAGGAGAAACCTCCCCCAGCCGCCAGTAAATCAGTCGTAGTATTCCAGCCCAAGATGCGTAATCAGCGTCTCGCCCATAATGTAGCGCAGCGTGTTCTTCAGCTTCATCGACTGGATGAACAGATCGTGCTCCGGATAAAGACCCTCAGCCGTCTGCGGAGCCTTCAGGTAGAAGCTCAGCCACTCCTGAATTCCAATCGACCGCAACGAAGGCGTCCGCTTCGCCAGATCCAGAAACAGCACCAGGTCCAGCGCAATCGGTGCCGCCAGAATCGAATCCCGGCAAAGGAAGTTCACCTTGATCTGCATCGGATACCCAAGCCAACCAAAAATGTCGATGTTGTCCCAGGCTTCCTTGTCGTCTCCGCGCGGCGGGTAATAGTTGATGCGGATCTTGTGGTAAAGATCCTTGTACAAATCCGGATAAAGCTCCGGCTGAAAAATGTACTCAAGCGATCCCAGCTTCGACTCTTCCTTGGTCTTGAACGATTGCGGATCGTCCAGAACCTCGCCGTCCCGGTTGCCCAGAATATTCGTCGAGAACCAGCCCTTCACGCCCAGATGCCGCGCCTTGAACGCCGGCGCCAGCACCGTCTTCATAAACGTCTGCCCGGTCTTGAAGTCCTTGCCACAAACCGGCGCCGCGTTCCGCTTAGACAGCTCGATCAGCGCCTTGGTGTCCACCGTCAGGTTCGGTGCCCCGTTCGCAAACGGCACGCCTTCGGTCAGCGCCGCATAGGCATAAATCTGCGATGGCGCAATCCCGAC
>DATKWA010000174.1:0-4023 GCA_035529815.1 Occallatibacter sp.
TGACCCTTGGCGCGTTGACTCGTCATGCTATATTTCGGCCAAGGCTTACAGAATAGCCGCTACTCCGAGATGTGCATGTCACTTCCACGCAAAATGCGCGTTGAGGCTTCAAAATGGAAACAGGGATCATTCTTCCTTACCAAAATGATAAGCCAGACTTCTCCCTGACTCGCGGCCCACACGAGTTTGTTGAGGAACAGGTCGCGCGTACCCCCGACTCCGTGGCACTCACCGTAGGCTCTCTAAAAATATCCTATCGCGAACTGAACGCACGCTCCAACCGGCTCTCACACTTCCTTCGCGCGCAAGGCGCCGCCCCCGGAATCCTGGTGGGCGTATACCTCGATCGTTCTGCCGATTCGGTCATCAGCCTGCTCGCCATTCTCAAATGCGGCGCAGCGTATCTCCCGCTCGATCCAAAGTATCCGCAGGAACGGCTCCAGTTCATGGTCACGGACTCCGGCGCGTCGGTGATTCTGGCGCACTCGTCCCGCCGCCACAGTGTCCCGCAAACCAACGCCCGCGTGATTCTCCTCGACCAGGATGGCGAGTCCATTGCCAAAGCCCCTGAGGCGAACCTTGCCTTGAACGGTGACCCGCAACAGATCGCATACATCATTTACACTTCGGGCTCAACCGGAAAGCCCAAGGGCGTAATGATCCCGCGACGCGCCATGCTCAACTTCCTCTTGTCCATGGCACAGACGCCGGGCCTCGATGCGCAGGACACTCTACTTTCGGTAACACCCAGCTCCTTTGACATCTCCATCCTCGAGTTCCTGCTCCCCCTCATCCGAGGCGCCCAGATCGTCATTGCCTCGGCGGAACAAGCCGCCGATGGCCGCGAAATTCAGAAGTTGCTCGGCCAACACGCGGTCACGGTAATGCAGGCAACTCCGGCCACATGGCGAATGCTTCTTGAAAGCGGCTGGGAAGGAAAGCGCGATCTTCGTATTCTGTGCGGCGGCGAAGCCCTCACCCAGGACCTGGCCCGGCAACTGCTTCCACGCTGTCGCGAACTTTGGAATATGTACGGGCCTACCGAAACTACGGTCTGGTCTTCGGTCGATCGTGTTACTTCTTCCGACCGCATCTCCCTCGGCTCGCCCATCGCAAACACGCAGTTTCACGTGCTGGATGAGAATGGCAAACCCGCTTCCGCTGGCACGTCCGGCGAACTCTGGATCGGTGGCGCAGGACTGGCTCTGGGCTACCTCAAGCGTCCAGAGCTGACCGCAGAAAAATTCGTCTCCGATCCAGAGAATCCCGATGCGCGCCTCTATCGAACCGGCGACGAGGTCCAATACCGCCCCGATGGAACCCTGCAATTCCGGGGCCGTCTCGACCACCAGGTAAAGCTGCACGGCTTCCGCATCGAACTCGGCGAGATCGAATGCGCGCTGGCCAATATCGATGGTATTTCCCAGGCAGTCGTCGTCGTGCGCGAAGACCGCCCCGGCGATAAGCGCCTTGCGGCATATTACACGGGCGATCAAGGCTTGAACTCCACAGTCCTGATTGAGGCCCTCAAGACCACCCTTCCGGATTACATGATCCCCTCAGCCTTCGTGCATCTGAAGAAATTTCCGCTCACCCCCAGCGCCAAGGTCGATCGCAAGGCCCTGCCCCAGCCCGCAAATAAGCGGCCGCTCCTCGCCCAGGACTTCATCGCCCCGCAAACATCCATTGAGATACAGTTGGCAAGTCTCTGGTGCGACCTTCTGCAGTTGGAAGAGATCGGCATCGACGACAGCTTCTTCGAACTGGGCGGCAATTCCTTGTCCGCAGTACGTATGGTCCGGCAATATCACACTCGCTTTGGCCGCGATATCTCCGCAGTCAAGGTCTTTCAGCATCCCACCATCGCCAGGCTCGCTGAACTTCTGGAGGGGAGCGAGCACCTGCCCAACTTCCTCGCTGAGGCCGACATCCGGCCGCGCCACGTCCGCAATCCACAACACACCTCAACCCGTGAACACCGTGAAACGCGCGATGCCATCGCGGTCGTCGGCCTCAGTGGCCGTTTTCCCGGAGCCTCCAATCCAGACCAGCTCTGGCGCAATCTTTGCAATTCCGTCGAATCCATCTCGTTCTTCACGCCCGAGGAACTGGGCCCTGGCATTGATGAACAACTACGCAATGATCCGAACTACATTCGCGCTCGCGGCCTCATCGAGGGAGCCGATCTATTCGACGCTGCATTCTTTGGAATCGGTCCGCTCGAAGCCAAAGTCATGGACCCGCAACAGCGCGTCTTTCTTGAACTCGCGCAGCATGCCCTCGAAAACGCTGGATACGACCCCGAACGCTACCGGGGACGCATCGGCGTCTTCGCCGGTATCGGCGACAACCACTACTACACGACGAACCTGCTGACTCACCCTGACCTGCTGGCCTTGGCCGGCAAACTCGCTGTCGAATACGGCAACCAGAAGGACTACATCGCGCTGCGCCTCGCCTATCTCCTCGATCTCCGTGGACCGGCAATCAGCCTCAACACAGCTTGTTCCACAACGCTGCTGGCCGTCGATCAGGCCTGCCGTTCCCTCCTCGATCATGAGTGCGACATGGCTCTCTCCGGCGGCATCGACATTACAATCCCGCAAAAAAGCGGCTTCCTCTATCAGGAGGGTGGTGTCTTTGCAAAAGATGGCCACTGCCGTCCCTTCGACGCAGATGCCACGGGAACCATGTTCTGCGATGGAGCCGGCATCGTCGTTCTCAAGCGCCTGGCCGACGCTCTGGCCGATGGCGATACCATCTATGCCCTGGTCAGTGGGAGCGGCAAAAACAACAACGGCGCGCGCCCAGCTTCTTTTCTCGCTCCCAGCCTGGAAGGACAAGCCGACGTCATCGCCCTCGCCCAAGCCGACGCCGACGTTCCCATCGAGTCCATTCGCTACATCGAAGCGCACGGCACCGGCACGCCCGTCGGCGATCCCATCGAGTTCTACGCGCTGCAAAAAGTCTTCGAGCGCAAAACAGACAAGAAGCAATTCTGTTACATCGGCTCCCTCAAGGGAAACATCGGGCATCCAACAAACGCCGCGGGAATCGCGGGTTTCATCAAGGCAGCCCTCGTTCTGCATCACGAACAGATCCCGCCGACTCTCCACTTCAAAACGCCGAACCCCAGCATCGACCTCGCAAATAGTCCCTTCATCATCGCCGACAAGCTTATTCCCTTCCCTCGCGGGGAGCAGGTGCGCCGCGCAGCCGTCAGCTCCTTCGGATTTGGCGGAACCAACGTCCACGTCATCCTCGAAGAAGCACCCCTGCCCAAGGCCACCACCCCTTCGCGCCCGCGCCAGCTTCTTCTGCTCTCGGCTAAGAGCGATGCCGCTCTCGGCGCGTACAGCAGGCAGATCGAGCAGTATCTTTCCACCGCCGCGCCGGTATCACTTGCTGATGTGGCCCACACCCTTCAAACCGGACGCAAGCAGATGGCCCATCGGCGATTCGTAGTCGCCGCCAATCCAGAGGAAGCTGCAAGTCTGCTCGCTCAACCAAATCCCATGCGATGCGGTTCCAGGCACTGCGAGAGCAGAAATCCCCCGATCGTATTTCTCTTCGGCGGTCAGGGCACGCAATACGTCAACATGGGCCATAACCTCTATCGCGACGAGCCTCTCTTCCGGGCCATCGTGGACGATTGCTGCGAATACCTCAAGCCGCATCTGGACGTGGATTTGCGTGAACTGCTCTTTCCGCGGCATGAAGACGAGGCAACAGCGCAGATTTCCATCGTAAACACGCTCTACACCCAGCCAGCCATCTTCGTGATTGAATACGCGCTCGCGCGTTTCTGGCAGAGCCTCGGCGTTCAGCCCGCAATCATGGTGGGCCATAGCATTGGAGAATTCGTTGCCGCTACCCTGGCTGGCGTGTGGAAACTCGAAGACGCACTCGCCCTCGTCGCCCTGCGCGGCCGTCTCATGCACCACCTCCCGCGCGGCTCCATGATGGCCGTCAGAGGGAGTGCGGACTCAATCGCCAAAATCCTGCCATCTACACTTCAGATCG
>DATKWA010000175.1:0-2030 GCA_035529815.1 Occallatibacter sp.
ATTCTTCTTTGCATACCCGTGTTCTTACCGGGACGTATTCTTTCTCCTTGCACCACATGGTGCTATACGCATCTGAGTTCACGAACTTCGCGAGTTCAGGCGACAGCGGCATACAAGTTGGTGTAACAATTCCGTTCCACAGGCGAAGCTCAGCAGAGATCAGCGGAAGCTCAAATGGGACTGCACAGGTCCAGGCGCAACAGTCAGCCGCAGAGATAGACGAATGGGGTTATCAAGCGTATGCATCTCTCGCCGGCGCCAACCACCTCTTTGGTCAACTTCAATACATGTCTCCTGTGGGCCTGTTTACGGCTGGTGTCGACGAGAACGAGGGCAAAGCAACTGTCCAGTTGGAATCCCAAGGGGCGCTTTCGCTGGTAGATGGAGCACTGCTTCCCTCGAACACAATCTATGACAGCTTCGCAATCGTCGATACTAGGTCTCTGACCGCGTGATTTTGTTTCTGTTATATCCGAACTTCTTGCGAGCCTTCCTGCGCGTGAACTGCCAGTTGATGGTGACTTGGTCGCGGTTCATTTTCCGGTTCCATGCCCTTGCTTCGCACTGGAGTTGATCGAGGGACGGGATTCTCCGCTGGCCCAGGCATTGACGGGAGAATAGGCTGATCTCGATTTCCGCCTGGTTCAGCCAACTGCCGTGTTTCGGGGTATAGTGCACCGTGAAACGCTCCCACAACAGGCCGCCGATTTTTTCGCCGAACCGGTCCACCAGCGCCTTCCGATTGTGTGAACTCAGATTGTCCATCACCAGATGGATGGTGTCTGCGTCCGGATAGCTGGCTACGATCTCCACCAGGTAATCGGCGAACTGCGACGAGGATCGGTTCGAAGTTGGTTTGGTAAAGTGCCGCCCGGCCTTGGGCTGGACACCACAGAAAACGTTGGCCGTCCCGCGCCGCTCGTACTCCGAATCACGCCGGGCAATCCGTCCCGGTCGCATCGGCCGCGGCGGCCGGACATCGGCGTGCAGCACCACAGGCTTCTCATCCACGCAGACCACGGGCTCCCTTTCCGATAACGGCTTTTCGTATATCGTAAGCACGTCCTCCATGCGGGCGATGTACTCCTCATTCAGTTCCGCGATGCACCACATTTTTTTCCCGCCACGGCTTCAGTTCGTGGCTCTGAAGCAGGATGCGGATTGTCTCCCGGCCCACTTGCGCCGCCAGCTTCCGCTTGACCGCCTCGGTAGCGATCAGCCGCACGCTCCACCGTGCCCAGCCCCGTGGCGGCGGACCGCACACCATGGCGATGATCCGCTGGCTCTGGCCTATGTCCAGCGCTCGATGTTTGCCGGGCCTCGACTTTTCGTACAGTGCCGATTCCAGCCCTTCCTCCTCATAGCGCCGGCCAATAGCTCGAACCGTTTTCGACGCCACGCCCAGATTGGCCGCCACCTGCGCCGCCTTCTGCCCATGGTCGAGTTGACGCAGAATCGAAGCACGCCGCAACACGCGCGCCGATTCCCGTCCCTTCGTCAGCATCTCCGCAACCTGCTGCCGATCCTTCCTTTTCAACTGAACATGCACACGATGGTAGCTTTGCATGTCCCTACTATGAGGCCGTTCTTGTCGACAGAGGAGTCACTGCAAAGGTACATCTTTATACGGTCAAAGACCTAGGGTATCGGTGCTCCCGAAATACCCGTTATCAAGCGCAATCGCATAGTTGGGCTGGTTTCCACCACCGTTTCCTTTGAAGATAATATTGTACATATCGCTGGAAGTCGGCATGGCGCTGAAATTGACCCATGCCGATTCAGTCCATGATCCTGAAATATCCAGCGAAGACGAATCGGGCACGCTGACATACTGGCTTGAGCCACTAAACGTCAGCGCGTCGCCGATCTTGCCGCTGCTTGTCCACACCGGGTTGTTCTGGTTCGCGCCGTTATTCCCATTCCCCGACGAATCCGCCGCCGTCGTGGGCGTGGTGCCGGAGGAACCGTCATCCAGCTTCCACCATCCCACGAGTCCGTTCTCGGGATCGCCGCAGCCCGCATGCGCAGGC
>DATKWA010000176.1:0-2867 GCA_035529815.1 Occallatibacter sp.
CTGTTTGGTTTCCATCAACACCTCCTGGAAACAGAACAGCCGACCAAGATCACGTGCAGAAGTATCTAACTGTATCCCTGTATCCCTTTCGTCAACGCTGCCAGCTGCGCCTTCGCCTTTTCTTCATGCGATGGCCCTGCATCAGGAGCAGACAGGGCGCGTTCAGGCTTGGAACAACGGAGGATTAGATCAATTGCATTGAATGCAGAAGAAGCCATCAGTCCACGCGTCGAATCCTTGATTTGGGAATTGCAACCCCTAACTCGTTGATTCCCGTGCTGGGTCCTACAGATTTCCCCCATAGTGTACCTGAGGCGATTTGCGATCACTTACGATGCCGGCTCTCAGATCGGCCTATAAGTTATTGATTATAAAGTGGTAGGCGAGGCAGGTCTCGAACCTGCAACCCCCGGCTTAGAAGGCCGGTGCTCTATCCAGTTGAGCTACTCGCCCGCGCCTCTCTATTGTAGCTTTCAACCAGGCATCGCGGGAGGCAGCGCATCCGCAAAAGCAGCCATGATCGTGGCCAGTGCGGCTTCCGCATCCGCGCGGCAACCAGCGCTGGCGCTCAGGTACGCGGTGATACCGAATCCGTCTACCTCGCCAGCAATCGCTTGGCGAATGACCAGGTCAACGTTGTATTCCTGGCTGAGTTTCGGCGGCGCAGCGCGCTCCAGATTAGCGACAAAGTCCCGGCAGAAAGCCTCCGCCAGTTGCCAGCTCGCAAAAGCCTTTCCCGCGCGTGGCAGCATATCCACATAGACTGCCAGCGCCGCCGGTTCCGGCGTCCACAGATCGCATTTTGAAGTCCATATTGGTGAGCCGTCCGCGTTGAGCGCCAGCAGCAAAGCACCGAGCGCAGGAAAACTGGCGGCCTCGTCAATCTCGACGATGCGCTCCCCTGCCCGCTTCGGATTGCTCCACAAATCAATCAATCCATGCCACTCGGCTTCGATCACAGGCGCGCCTCCGCCGATCTCGACCTCCCAGTCAGCTTCCATGCTGGCCGTCCTTCGCTCCTTCACATACCGACTCAAAGTAACGGATCACGGTCGCTTCAGCCCAATGGACTTCCTCGCCGGCGTCGCGCGAAAGAAACGCGCAATGCCCGCCGCGGCGCGTCTCCACAAAGTCGATGTGCGGATTGGCCAGCAGAAGGGCGCGGGTTTCTGGAAGGATTCGAATAAAGGGGTCGTCCTGAGCAGCCAGAATCAGCGTCGGGACCGCGATGCGGTCAATGACGCGGGCGCTCGCAACCCGGTGGTAATAATCGTCCGCATCACGAAAGCCGCAGTAACGCGCCACAATTTTGTCGTCGAACTCGCGCAAAGAGCGCACCGGGCCAATGCCGTCGGTTTCATAGCGTTCGGGATAGAGAGCCGCCTTGCGGCGAAAGCGACGCATCAAGCCACGCAGAAATTTGTATTCGTACATTCTGCTTGCCGGCGCGTGCAGGGCGTCGGAGCTGGGAGCCAAATCAATGACCGGACAGACCGTAGCCACAGCCACAAGTGGCGGCCTGTTACCCCATTCGCCCGCCAGCTTCAGCACCAGATTGCCGCCCATCGAGTAGCCCACCAGCGCGACGTGTTCCAGGCCGTGGAGCGCCGTAAAGTGGTTCACTACCGCGCCCACGTCGTCCGAGAACCCGGAGTGATAAAGCGTCGGCGTAAGCGCTTCGGTGTCCCCGCAGTTGCGCATGTTCATGCGCACAACATTGAAGCCCGCAGCCCAGCCGCGCGCGGCAATCCCCTGCATGTAACGGGATTCCGAGGAGCCCTCAAGGCCATGCACAAGCACCAGCGTCAATCGCCCCGCCCGTTGCGGCTCAGGCTGCCAGTGCGATCGGCACAGCACTCGGCTGCCATCGGCCGAATCCACTTCCACCGTCTCATCCACCGCCGGAATCGCGAAGGGAGGCCGCGGAAGAAAGTTGCCTACAATTGTCTGAAGATGTCCATTGGAAAGCCCGCGCCTGGGCTCAAACAGGGTCAGCCAACACCGCAGGCTGGGTGCAGAGTCACCAATCATTGCTTTTTCAGAGATTTCCGGGGCCACAAAGACTCGGCAAGCCAGACTGTGAGCGCTTAAGGCAAGAGGGATTTGGGGCGGCTAGTGGGGATCGAACGTTCATATATCGTTTTCTTTCTATGAGTTACAGAATTCAGGTTGCCATGAGCGCAGGTAATGCCATGGTTGCAGGCAACCATTGCCCGCTATTGCCCGCACATCCACGAACGACCTCCAGACCGCTGATCAATTCTAGCGTGCTAACCATCAAGTCGAAATGAAAAAGACTTCTGAGGCGGAGGACGCCACCGTACCGTCGGAGACGTTGACTCTATGATGAGCCAAGTCACCACGCCGGTGGCCCAGCCCGCACCGCGACTTCGGTGAGTTTCAAAGAGAAGAGTCGCCGGTAAGACGCCCAGAAAACTGAGAGCAAAGATGACGCGGTGCAGGGAGCATGGCTTTTGCGCCCAGATTCGAGCGCAGCAAGACGGCAGCGTGCCACGTGAGCCAGCGTGGGTTCGACCAGCCGATCAGCGCAATTCGTTCGCCAGAGACGCTACCACATTGCAGTATCATGCCGGCGTTGTTGCATGGATCAGGCGAGGGCCGAACTACCCTTTTCCCAGCAGATATACGCGGCGATGTTAAGACGGCGGACAGAGAGTTGGGACGGCCTGCGTCGAGCATTCGATTGAGGACGGCAATTGGTCTGACCGGTAATTTGTACCGCGGAGAGTGTTAGGGTAGCGCGGCTCTGAGGGGCCCAGTCTTTTTGTACCAACTTGAATGTTAGTCTTCGACTGGTTTAGGTTGCAGTCAATTCGCGGCTAGCCGCGAATTGACTGGCGAATTCA
>DATKWA010000177.1:0-7926 GCA_035529815.1 Occallatibacter sp.
ACACGATCTACTTTGCGCATATACCCTTGGCGCTGTTCGACACCAGAACCAGAAAGACCTATCACTTGCCTAGGCCAAAACAGGGCCAGCACAGCCGCTCCGTTTCCCGGGCCGCGGCCCCGGAAACGGAACAACAAAAACTAGAGCAAGAACAACAACAAAAACTTCCTGATAAGGAAAAACTGTCAGGTATGTGCCCGGTCTAAAGTGTCAGGGATGTCCCCGGCCGTACAAGGGGTCAGGGGTCAGGGGTCAGGGATCAGGTGCCTGGCCGCAGGGATCGCATAGGTAGTATGCGCCGGCTGGGGGTAATTATCTGCAAAAGCGGGTGTCAGGGATCAGGGGTCCGGGGTCGGTGGTCTCGGGTTTTGCGGGATTTCAAAATCAGGCTGAAAAGGGTCGATTTGGGTTGTTTTTTGCCAAAAAACCTGCGAAATTGCGCAGGGGGTCTGAAGCCTTATTTCCAGTTTAAGCCTATTTATATCTGTTGGTTAGCGTCTTGTTCGGGATGTTTTTCGATCGTAGAAAGGCGATTTTTACTTCAGACTGCCGGTTGGCAAGTGGTTTGTTTTCAGACGGTGCGACGTGGAGATGTTGGTTTTTGGGAGGGATGACCGGGACCCCTGCCGCCCAGACTCCTGCGGGGTTGGAATCGAAACCTAGACCAGATGAGTGGGACTATACTGGCGCGGAAACGGATGGCGAGAGGGAGAACTAAGCCAATGGATATGAAGAAGGCGGACGAGGCGAGCGCCAAAAGGAAGAATTCGGCGGGGATCAGTTCGGGTGGGAACGATGCGGGCGCGACTCATGCGGGGACTCGGATTGAGTCTGACAGCATGGGGCAGATTGAGGTTGCGGCGAATCATTATTGGGGAGCGCAGACGGAGCGCTCGCTGCACCACTTTGCGATTGGCGAAGACCGGATGCCGCCGGAGCTGATTCGAGCGTTTGCGGTGCTGAAGAAGGCGGCGGCGCTGGTGAATCACGATCTGGGCAAGCTCGCAAAGGACAAGATGGAATTGATTGTGCGCGCCGCCGATGAAGTGATCGCGGGCAAGCACGAAGAGGAGTTTCCGCTGCGCGTTTGGCAGACGGGATCGGGCACGCAGACGAACATGAATGTGAATGAAGTGATCTCGAACCGCGCGATTGAACTTGCGGGCGGGGCGATGGGCACGAAGAAGCCGATTCACCCGAACGATGACGTGAACATGTCTCAGTCGTCGAACGACACGTTTCCGACGGCGATGTATATTGCCGCGGCGACGGCGGTGAAGGAGCGGCTGATGCCAGCGGTGGAGCGCCTGCGCGGCGCGATTGCGGCGAAGGCGAAGCAGTTTGACGAGGTGGTGAAGATTGGGCGGACGCACCTGCAGGATGCAACGCCGCTGACGCTGGGGCAGGAGATGGGCGGGTGGGCGAGCCTGCTGGAGCGCGATGTGAGCCGCATGGACGCGACGCTGGATGGGCTGTATGAGCTGGCGATTGGCGGCACGGCGGTGGGGACGGGACTGAACACGCATCCGGAGTTTGCGGTGCGCGCGGCGGCGAAGATTGCGGAGTTGACAGGGCTGCCGTTTCGTTCGCATCCGAACAAGTTTGCGGCGCTCTCGTCGCACGACGAGCTGGTGTTTGCGAGCGGGGCGCTGGTGACGCTGTCTGCATCGCTGATGAAGATTGCCAACGACATTCGCTGGCTGGCCAGCGGGCCGCGCTGCGGATTGGGCGAACTGACGCTGCCGGAAAATGAGCCGGGCAGCTCGATCATGCCGGGAAAGGTGAATCCGACGCAGAGCGAAGCGATGACGATGGTGGCTGTGCAGGTGCAGGGCAATAACGCGGCGATTGCGTTTGCGGGAAGCCAGGGCAACTTTGAACTGAACGTATTCAAGCCGGTGATGATTTACAACTTTATGCACTCGGCGCGGCTGATGACGGATGCGTGCGAGATGTTTCGAGAGTTTTGCGTGGAAGGGATTGAGGCGAATCTGGAACGCATCCGCGAGAACGTGGACAAGTGCCTGATGCTGGTGACGGCGCTGAATCCGCACATTGGCTACGACAAGGCTGCAAAGCTGGCGAAGCTGGCGCACGAAAAGGGATTGTCGTTGCGGGAGGCGAATCGCGAGTTGGGATACCTGACGGAGGAGGAGTTCGACAGGTATTTGCGTCCGGAGAAGATGACGAGTTCAGAGGTGAATTAGGGCGGGGGCGCCAAGGGGCCCCCGTTCTATCTTTTGTGCGGGCTTGACAGCATCCGCCGGTTATTTGCTGAAGAACTCTCCGTGGCCGCCGTTGGCCCAGGGGTTGTAGTGTTCGGCGAAGTTGGCGCGGGTTTGGACGGAGGGGTGGCTGTACTCCCAGAATTCGATGAAGGGGCTTGGATTTGGGTCTTCGAGCCATGCTTCGCCGAGGTGGTCGAAGGCGGCGACGGCGGTTTTTTGGGGGTCGGGGACGATGCCGTGAATGGCTTCCTGGCCGTAGACGTCGGCCTGATGTTCGAAGTAGCGGCTGAAGGTGTTGCTGGCCGGCTCGAGCAGGAAGCTGGCGACGGAGATGGTGAAGACGAGTACGAGAAAGCCGGCGCGGGTTGCGAGGAGATTTCCGTCTGCGGGGCTGCCGAGCTGCCAGCGTGAGCCGTAGCGGCGGGCGAGCCAGTCGGCAGAGACGGCGCAGGCCCAGTAGACGAAGAAGAGGACGAAGATCATGCCGGCAATCATCTTGGGTATGTGGCGGAGGACGTAGTGTCCGCTTTCGTGGCCGAAGATGAAGAGGACTTCGTCGTCGGGGACGCGGCCGGCGGTGGTGTCCCAGACGACGATGCGCTTGGTGGCTCCGATGCCGCTGACGTAGGCGTTGAGGCCGTTTGTTTTTTCGCTGGCCTTCATGAGGAACATGCGGTCGGGGGGAATGTCGGTTCCGGTGCGAGCGACGACTTTTTCAAGTTCCGTGACGAGGGTGGGGTTGGTTTTCTGGAGCGGCTCGAATTTATTGAAGAGGGGCGCGAGCAGCGGCGCAATGAAGATGCCGAGGACCAGCAGGGGAAGCGTGGCGAGCCAGATTCCGAACCAGTAGCGGCGTGGCCAGCGGCGGACGATCCAGTTGAAAAGCAGGAGGACGGGGGCGAAGAGGAGCAGGGAGAGGCCGAGGGATTTGGCCTGGTCTCCGAGCCAACTGCCCCAGGCCTGGACGCTGATGTCGAAGCTTTTTTCGACGTGCTGGCTGAACCAATCGAGGGGAAGACTGGCGAGGGTGGTGATGACGAGGAAGGCGGCGAAGAAGATGAGGCCCTGAATCCAGCGGCGGGTGGAGCGGCGCTGGGCCCATGCGTCGAGACGGGCGGCGAAGCGGGTGGCGAGAATCAGCCAGAGAACGAGGATGCCCCAGAGTCCGCCGACGATGTCCATGATGTTGCGAATGCGGCTGATGGCGATGGCTTTTGCGAGCTTGTCGGGGGAGAGGTTGTAGGCCGGCTGGGGGCTGGCTTGTTGCGGCGCGGGAGGGGGCTGCGCGGCGAGGGGAGCCTGCTGGGCGTGGAGCTGCGGCGCTGTGAGAAGAAGCGGGGCGGTGAGGGCGAGCAGAGCGGAGAAGCAGAGGAGGAGAAGGGAGTGGCGGGTAATTGTCATGAGGCGCTCCTTGGCGGCGGCCAACTTTGAGACAATTTGAGTACAGATGCTTTTAACCGATTTAGCCCGACTCATGCCAGGAAAAACTGCGGCTGTTCCAGGATATTCCGCGATTAAGACATGTATTTACGCGGGGATTGCAGCGGTAGTGCTGACGCTTCCGTCGCAGGTGCGGGCGCAGGCAGCCGGGCCGGCGGTGGGCTCCGGGTCCGTGCTGATGGATGCGATGACGACGGAGTTGCATCGCGCGTTTACGACGCTGGGCAGGCCGGTGGCGGGGAAAGCGGATGCGGGGAATCAGTTGCCGCCTTACTTTTTGAGCTACTCGGTGAGCGACGCGACGGGGGTGTCGATACGCGCACAGTTTGGTGCGGTGGTGGACAGCTCGGAGAACCGTGCGCGGGTGGCCGATGTGCAGGTGCGGCTGGGCAGCGCGAAGCTGGACAACACGCATGGGGACCATCGGGCGACGGCGGTGAACAGTATTCAGTTGCCGCTGACAGATGATCGCGCGGCGCTGGCGCGGACGCTGTGGATGGCGACGAACACGGGCTACGGGACGGCGCTCGACAACTACTTGCGCGTGAAGACCGAGGCTGAGGTAAGAGCGAAGGAAGAAGACGGCTCGCCGGACTTTAGCCAGGAGAAGCCGCAGACCTACATCGGCAGGCAGGCGCCGAAGCTGGTGGTAGACCGGGCGGCGTGGGCAAAACGGGTCGAGGCGCTTTCGAAGGTGTTTCGCGAGTTTCCGGATGTTTATCAGAACGTGGTGATGCTGACGGCGCAGAACGAGACGGATTACTTTGCATCGTCGGAGGGTTCGCGGGAGGTGACTCCGCACACGCAGGCGCGGCTGGTGGCGATTGCGGTGACGCGGGCCGAGGACGGAATGGATCTTTACCGGGAGCAGACGTTCGAGGCCGAGACGGTGGATGGACTGCCGAGGCAGGCTGAGCTGGAAGCGGCGATGCGGGCGCTGGGCAAGAGCGTGGAGGCGCTGCGGAAGGCGCCGGTGACGGAGCCTTTTGACGGGCCGGCGATTTTGTCGGGGCGGGCGGCGGCGGTGTTTTTCCACGAGGTGCTGGGGCACCGACTGGAGGGGCAGCGGCAGCGCGGCGATGAAGAAGGGCAGACGTTTACCAAGGATGTGGGCAAGCTGGTGCTGCCGAGTTTTCTATCGGTGGCCGATGATCCGACGATGACGAAGTTCGGCAACACGTGGCTGAGCGGGAGCTACCAGTACGACGACGAGGGCGAGAAGGCGCAGCGCGTGGACCTGATTAACGATGGGGTGCTGAAGACGTTTTTGATGTCGCGGCTGCCGATTGCGAATTTCAGCGAGTCGAACGGGCACGGGCGCGCGGAGACGGGGCACGTGCCGACGGGGCGGCAAGGAAATTTGATTGTGACCTCGACCAAGAGCGTGCCGGAAGCGGAGCTGCGCAAGGATCTGATTGAGGAAGCGAAGAAGCAGGGCAAGGCGTATGGGCTTTACTTCGAGGACATTTCTTCGGGGTTCGCGGTGACGCAGCGGAGTTCTCCGCAGGCGTTCCAGGTGATTCCGCTGGTGGTTTGGCGGGTGTATGTGGACGGGCGGCCGGATGAGCTGGTGCGCGGGGTGAGCATTGTGGGCACGCCGCAGGCGGCGCTGAAACGGATTGTGGAGACTGGCGACAAGCGCGAAGTGTTCAACGGCGAGTGCGGGGCGGAGTCGGGTACGGTTCCGGTGAGCGCGGTGGCTCCGGCGATGCTGGTGAGCGAGATTGAGACGCAGAAGCAGGCGCAGGGAACGGCAAGGCCACCGATCCTGGCGAAGCCGAGCGCGGCAACGAAGGGGGCGCAATGAAGCGGATTCGTTTTGTCGCGAGGGTTGCAGGCGTTGGATTGGTTGCGGCTTGCCTGGGTGCGCCGATTTCGATGTTCGCGCAACAGCAGACGCGCGCGGACGCGGAAAAAGATCCGGTGCTGAAGGCGATGGTCGAAGAGCTGGACCGGAGCATGAGTCAGTTGCAGTTGCCGGGATTTCAAAAGCCGTTTTTTATCCAGTACCGGATTGAAGATGTGGATGACTACTCGACGAAGGCGGAGTTTGGGGCCACCGAAGGCGGGCAGCGGACGCATGAGCGGGTGGCGCGGGTGACGGTGCGGGTGGGCGACTACAAGACGGACAGCTCGGGCGGGCGCGGGGATGGGGCGCTGCAACTGGCGGCGCTGGACGACGATCCGATTGCGCTGCGGTCGGCGCTGTGGGCGGCGACGGACACGGCGTACAAGAGCGCGCTGGCGGCCTATGCGCAGAAGCAGGCCGCGCTAAAGCAGGTGCAGACACCGCCGCAGGCTGAGGACTTTAGTCATGAGCAGGTGCTGATTTCGCTGGCCGCGCCGGCTGCGCTGCATGTGGATGCCGATGCGTGGACGGAGCGGATGGCAAAGGCGAGTGGGCTCTACCGGAACGATGCTGAGGCCGGCGCGGGTGAGGGGAATGTGCAGTACTCGACGGCGCAGTTTCATGGGCGGGTGACGACGACATGGCTGGTGACGAGCGAGGGAACGATGGTGCGCAAGACGGCCGAGCAGTACCAGGAGACAGTTGCCGTGGGAACGCAGGCCGAGGACGGGATGCGGCTGGACCGGTCGTATGCGTCGACGGGAAGCTCGCTGAAGGATCTGGATGCGCCGGAGACATTTGAGAAGCATGGGCTTGGGTTGATTGCTTCGCTTGCGGAGTTGCGCAAGGCGCCGGTGGTGGAGGAGGAGTATCACGGGCCGCTGCTGCTGAGTGCTGACGCGGCTGCCGATACGCTGCACGGGTTGCTGGCGGGCGCGGTGACGGCGACGCGGCCGCGGCTGGGCACCGAGGCGCGCACGAATGGGCCGTTTGCGTCGAGCCTTCATGCCGAGGTGCAGCCGGAGTTTATGAACGTGGTGGACGATCCGCTGCTGAAGAGCTACGAGGGCAAGGGGCTAGTGGGCGCCTACGGCGTGGACGATGAAGGCGTGACGGCGCAGGCGGTGAAGCTGGTGGTGCAGGGGCGCCTTGAGAATTATTTGCTGGGGCGGGAGCCGGTGCGCGGCTTTCCGCAATCGAACGGGCATGGAAGGGCTGGGATTACGGGCGGGCCGCGGCCTTCGATCGGGGTGTTGAAGGTGTGGGCGGAGAATGGGGCTTCGGGCGGGGCTTTGAGCGACAAGGAGCTGAACAGCAAGTTGCTGGGGCTGGCGAAGGATCGCGATTTAAAGAGCGTGTATTTTGTGCAGACGATGGGCGGGGAGATGACGCCGCGGCTGCTTTATCGCGTGAGCGCGGACGGCAAGTGCACACTGGTGCGCGGCGCGGTGCTGGCCGATATTGACGAGCGGGCGCTGCGCTCGAGCATTGCGGCGGCGGGCAAGGATCTGTTTGTGGCGAACTATTATGGCGATGTGCCGCAGACTGTGCTGGCACCGGCGCTGCTGCTGGAGGATGCGACGGTGAAGCGTGCTAACAACAAGAATGGAAAGCTGCCGTTTTATCCAGCGCCGGAGAACTAGAGACAGGGACTTAGGGACTGGGGACTAGGAAAGCCCGCGGGGTTGACGTTGCTGCTTTGCCTTCTTTGCGACAGGAAAAATTGCGAGGATGAGGCACGGGATTGTGATCCCTGTTTTGCGTGAAGCGAAGACGCTACACTTTGTTCGTATCGGCATGAACTTGAAACCACTCAATCTATGGTGTGCATACCCTGGCGATTTGCTGGGCGATGGGGTTGCGGAGGCGTGTCTGGCGCTTGTGACCGAGGAGGAGCGGGCGCGGGTTGCGCGGTTCAAATTTGAGCGGCATCGGCGGGAAGCGCTGACGACGCGGGCGCTGGTGCGGACAACGCTTTCGCGTTATCGACCGATTGCGGCAGAAGCGTGGCGGTTTACGGAGAATGCACAGGGCAAGCCGGACCCGGAGCCGGAGTGCGGGCTGCGGTTCAACTTGTCGAACGCTTTGGGGCTGGTGGTCTGCCTGGTGGCCGATGGGGCTGATGTGGGCGTGGATGTGGAGCCGGCGGAGCGCGCGGAGCAGATTTTGAAGCTGGCGTCGGAGGTGTTCTCGGCGCAGGAGCGGGCGCAACTGGAGAGTTTGCCTGACGAGGAAAAGCTGGAGCGGGCGCTGTCGCTGTGGACACTGAAAGAGGCTTACATCAAGGCGCGTGGGATGGGGCTGGCGTTGCCGCTGGATAAGTTTTCATTTTTGTTTGGCGGAGCGGAAAGGGTTCGGCTGGAGATGGACCCTAGCCTGGGGGATGAGCCGGGGCGGTGGCGTTTTTTT
>DATKWA010000178.1:0-4486 GCA_035529815.1 Occallatibacter sp.
TTGAGAACTTTGTGCGCGCGCGCGGGCGCTTGTGGACAATCTACAGACCCTATGGGGAGAAGAGGTGCGGAGATTGCGGACGCGGCATTGGGATTTACGGGGCATGGTGTATCGAGAAGGAGCGCAGTGCGTTCGATACGGTCGTGCTTGGAGTGGACGGCAAAATCATTGAATGTGAGGAGTGGGGCATCGGTGCGGTAAATCAAGAGCCGAGGAATATATTTCCAACCAAGAAGGACGCGCTCAAGGAGTGCGCACAACGCAACGCGCAGATTACTCCTGCAATGAAAGGAAAGTGAATTATGAGCAAGCCCCAACCGCCGGAATGTCCGAACTGCGGCTGTAACTGGGCGCCTATGGTGGAGCATCGCACCATCGGCAAGAAGGGCAAGGAGAAGCTGCTGCTGAAGCATCGTTGCCGGCACTGCGGCAGGGCGTTCACTCGCAAGGTGGAGCTGAAGGACGCGAAAATCTATGGCGTGCCGGGGAACGATATTGAAACGAGCGACAACTGACATCCCCAGCGTGAAGGAGTTCATGCGCAACCGCTGTCCGGAGTGCAGGTCGGTAAAGTCTGAACTGCTGAAAAACGGGAAACGCAAGTGCCTGCGGTGTGGCTTTGAGTGGAGGACGAAATGAAGGGAAGAAGGGGTCAATTGTGATTTTCACCCCAAGACAGGCTGAGGCAGTGCGGCTGCACATGAAGGGAGAGACCCAAGCCCGCATTGCCGAACGCATGGGCATCAGCCGTCAAGGCGTTTCTCGCCTGCTTAAACGTGCCCAGGCTCGCTTGAAAGCGCTTGGGACGATGTTCGGGGAACACAAAACAAACTGATTTGTCAACCCGTTCCTGATTTAACAAAATAGTTGCAAGCCCATGGGGGCGCTTGTGATATGCGAGCGTTCCCATGTTGTGTACCGGCAGAAAAGGTTGCGTGTCCCCTTAAGAAGGTGTGGGAGAGAACACGAATGTCGCAGAAATCAGACGCGTATCGCAATTTCTATGCGGGGCTTTCTCCGGAAGACCGGAGGGGGTTGAATACTGCGTCCAGGGCATCAGGACAGAGCATTCACGCCGTCAACATGACTGACATTAACTGCGCCATAGTGGACGTTATGGTAGGAAAAGAAATAGATCCCGCCTTGATCGCCGAGGCGAAAATCGACGGAAATTGTCCCGAGTGCGGAAAGCCGGGGACCTTCGGCGACGATGGCGGGCTCTGTCTCGGTTGTGGTTTTTCGTATTAGGGTGCGTAACTCCAACGGAAGAGTGCCTGCCCTGCAAGCAGGACGGTGTCGGTTCGAGTCCGACCGCATCCACCAAGGACGGAATTGTTAATGGCGAGCACCTGCGTGTACGTCCGTTTTCGCTGGCACCTGAGCGCTTTCGTGTGCGTGTCCGGACTTGTTGGCAGGGCGTTAATCAGGCTTCGCCTGGTTTCGTCCGAACGATGCGCAAAGAGATGGGCTCCGATGCTTGAATGGCTTATTCGTAATGGCGGATTGGTGATATGTCGGACGAAATAAAGGACCAGATTGAGGAAACGGCGCTCGGACCCAAGCGGGTCCGTGGCGACGAGGGCGAGGTTGAGGCCATGCCGATTGCGGAGCAGATACTGGCAGACCGCTACCTTGCCAGCAAGACGGCGACAGGAAAGGCGCACTTTGGCCTGCGCTTCAGGAAAATCATCCCCCCGAGTGCCGATTGATGGCAAAGAAAAAGACAGCGACGAGGGCGAAGCGAGCACGGCGCAAAGTCGTTCGTGTGCGCTTCAGCGACAAGCAGGGTCGGTCAATTCACGCCCGGTACGATGCAGCGCAGACCACGAGCGACAACCAGAAACATTGGGCCGCAGCTGATTCGCTGTCCGCCGCATCCGCCCTGACCGCCGCTGTCCGGCTCAAACTGCGCACCCGCGCACGCTACGAGGTGGCCAACAATTCCTACGCGACGGGAATCGGGCTGACCCTTGCCAACTACGTCATTGGGCGCAACCCGCGCTTGAACGTGCGCACGGGTGACGATGCGCTGGACCTGATGGTAGAGCAGGAGTTCGGTCGCTGGGCGCGTGCGGTCAAGCTGGGGCAGAAGTTGCGCACAGGACGCTTCGCCCGTTATCAGGACGGCGAAGTGTTTATCCAGAAGACTACGGACAAGGCGGTGCGGCACGAGGTAAAGCTAAACCCCGTGCTCATCGAGACGGACAGGATAGCCAGTCCGCCCATCGGGCGGGAGAAGGACGGCGAGATCGAGGGCATCACCTACGATGAGAACGGCAACCCCATCACGTATCGCGTCCTGAGCGAGCATCCGGGCGACAGTTACACCGCCGGCGGTTTCACCCTGGTCAAGTCGGCGCAGATGATTCACTGGTTCCGAGCCGACAGGCCCGGGCAACTGCGTGGTGCGCCGGACATCACTTCAGCGCTGGGGCTGTTTGCCGAACTGCGCCGCTACCGACAGGCGGTCATCGCAGCCGCCGAAACCGCTGCGGACCACGCGATGGTCCTGCAGAGTGATGCGCCGGGCGACGAAGAGGACATGGCTGAGGCGATGGACACCATTGAGCTTGAGCGCCGCATGGCGACGTTCCTGCCCGCCGGCTACAAGCTCAGCCAGACACAGGCGGAGCAACCTACTACCACGTACAACCTGTTCGAGTCTCGCATACTGAACGAGATCGCCCGCTGCCTGAACATGCCATACAACATCGCTGCGTGCAACAGTGCGGGTTACAACTACGCTTCCGGCAATCTGGACCACCAGACGTTTTGGAAAAGCGTGGGCGTGGAGCAGCAGGAGATTTCGGATCATATCCTGGACGACCTGTTCGAGTCCTGGCTGGAGGAAGCTCGGCGCATTGAAGGCTATCTGCCCGCGCTGCCCAAGGGTACGCCGGAGCATCAATGGTTCTACGACAAGCGCGAGCACGCGGACCCGGTGAAGGAATCGACGGCACAGCAGATGCGCCTCATGAACGGCACATCGACGTATGAGGAGGAAGCGGCGCGTGATGGAGTGGACCCGGAGACGCGCTGGAACCAGCGGGTGAAGGAGTGGAAGCGCGCCAAGGATGCAGGCGTCCCCTACCCGATTCCGCAGGGAACCGCAGCAGAAAACACGGGAGATGACGAAGATGCCACTACCGAAGAGAAATAAAACGGACGCGGAACTGGACCTGAACCTGTTCTGTGCCGCCAGCGACATCAGCATCGAGGCGGCGGATAAGGGGGAGGACGGCAAGCCGAAGCTGCGGCGCTTCAAGATGGTCGCCTATACGGGCGTGGAGATGAACCTTTGGGGCTGGCCGCATCCGGTCGTGGTGGACCTGGCGGGGATGATCGCGGGCAAGAAGTCCCGCCCCATCCTGAAGGACCACGACGTTTCTCAGATCGTCGGTCATACCGACTCCATTGACCTTGACCGCAAGCTGGTGGTTGAGGGCGTGATCTCCGGCGTGGGCCTGGCGGCGCAGGAAGTCGTCGGCGCATCCGACAACGGATTCCCCTGGCAGGCATCCATCGGAGCGCGGGTCAAGAAGATGGAGTTTGTGGAAGAGGGCAAGAAGATCGTTGTCAACGGGCGTGAGTTTGTCGGCCCGATATACGTGGCGAAGAAGTCCACACTGGGCGAAGTGAGCTTTGTGGCGCTGGGAGCAGACGACGCGACAAGCGGAAAGATTGCTGCAACCCTAACCTGGGAAGGAGAAGCAGATATGACGGAAGAGGAGAAGAAGGCGAAGGAAGAGGCTGAGGCAAAGCTGAAAGCCGAAGCCGACAAGAAGGCGAAGATTGAAGCGGACAAAGTGATCGAGGCTGAGGCCAAGATCGACGTGAACAAGAGCATCGAGGAGCTGCGCGCTGCGCGTGCGACGGAGATGGAGCGCATCGTGGCGGTTGAGAAGGCGACGGCCGGCCATCCGGAAATCGCGGCCAAGGCGGTGAAAGAGGGATGGACCGTTGACAAGGCGGAACTTGAGGCGCTTCGCGCCGAAAGGCCGAAGAGTCCGGCGATCCACATGGCGACGCATGACCACGGAACGCAGGTCCTGGAATGTGCCCTGATGAGTTCGGGTGGGGCGCAGGAGGACTACCTGCTCAAGCGGTTCGGCGACAAGACCATGCAGTCCGCACACTCGGAGTTTCGGGGACGCCTCGGACTTCAGAGGCTGATTCTGGAGATGGCGTGGGCGAACGGCTATACCGGCCGATTCTTCGAGGATAGTTGTCACCGCGAGATTCTGCGGGCCGCATTCAGCACCGACGACATCGACGGGATCCTGAGCAACACCGCGAACAAGTTTCTGCTTGATGGCTTCGAGGCGGGCGAGACCGTGTGGCAGCGCATCGCCGGGTCCCGCAACGTCAGCGACTTCAAGCAGATCACCAGTTACCGCATGTTGGACGACTTCCAGTTCATCGAGGTCGGCAAGTCCGGCGAACTCCAGCACGGCAATCTGGCCGAGGAGTCCTTCACCAACCAGAC
>DATKWA010000179.1:0-2524 GCA_035529815.1 Occallatibacter sp.
GGAGCCATCAGTCGTGTGCTGGTCGGCCCAAGACCACAACCGGTGTAACCGCCCCACTATGGCATCTTCGTCGATCTCAAGGGCCTGTGACATGCCAATGACGGCCGGGTCTTCTGCTAAGTTGGTGCGCATTTTGATCCAGTCACCGGCCATTGCCGCCCTCCTGTGAGAATAAGTTGTTGGCGACAGGCTGATAATCAGCGAAAGGTACATATTCCAACCATCGAAGGCGGGAATAATACCGTGTCATTCGCCGCAGCTCCTGCTCGGTCCAGCCCGGCGCGGCATAGCAATTCTTTTGCTGCGCATCGAGGGGTTGGAATCGCATCGGATTAGGCCGGATTCCCCACGATCGCACCTTCTCCAGCCGATACTCCGCATCCTCTGGCGTGTCCATGTATCCGATGAGGACATAGATGCCGAAGTCCCTCAAGCCATGATATTTCGCGCATTGGATAGCCCCGAACACGGTTTTCTCCATGCCTACGCTGTCGAAAGCAAATCGCACCTTGACATGAGGCAATCTTGAAAGCTGTTGAGCCTGCCAATCGGTAAACAGCCGAGCATCCAGCCCCTGATTGAAGTCGCTTGCCGGGAACGGCATGAGCGATTCAATGACCCTCTCGAAATGGGCATTGCTGGCGGCGAGGATATTGTTATCGCAGACGATCGGCGCGGGCTTCCAGATCGGCAATTCGCGGAACTTACCCTCGATCTTGGGCACGGCGCAGAACGAGCAGCTATTGGGACACCCGCGCGTTGTAAATGTGGCCAATGGATTGTGCATCGCTAGCGCATCGAACGGACAAGTATCGGGTGTTTCATCAGCCCATGGTACACCCATGAGCTTCACGGCAGGCCCGCCAGCGATAACCTTGCCCTTGTGCTGCCCAGCCATTACCTTCGCATCGCTTAATAGCCACGTGAACGGTACACTTAAATACAACACATCGCCACATTCCCATGAGACTACCGACTTGGCCCAGCCCTCAGCCATTACCGCCCTCCCGTGCCATAGAGCAGATCAGCCCATAGAAATATCCACGCATACGCGGCGACCAGCGGGACAACTGCGTTGCCATGTAGTCTGAGCCGGTGGCTTCGATGTGCGTCCACACGTAGGGAAAGCCCATCAACCAGCCGACAAAGGCGGGATTGAGCCGTGCCTGCTCGGCGCTCCGCCTGTAGAACCGAGACGATCCGCCGCGCGCAGCCCAGCGTTTCAGCACTGCAATCTCCGCCGCCAACGGTGACATACCGCAGCTTTCGGTATGGCTCATTGAATCCGGCGAGCCGAACATGGAGCCCGGCAGCCTCAAGACCTTCGTTGTATTCGTCAAGCCGACTTCTGGCGGGCGCGAGGTCGGGCCGCTCGGCGAGGATTGCTGCCCATCGGTCGAGTTCGCCGGGGCCTGGCGGGAAAGTTGGTTGATATCCGACCGCAATGACCGGCCCATCCCCCCGCCCGTTGTTCCTGTCTGATCGGCTCCCGCTGGGGTTGCCCATTGCTGGGCCGCAGTCTGCAAGTCTATCCCGCCGGTGTCCGGGCGCGTCGCCTTCGAGTCCTTGCTCTCCGGCCCGCGCTCGCATGTGCTGGCCGTCGGCCACATCGCCGCAAGTTCCCGCAAGTTCGGCCCGAACTTCCCGTTGCTGTATGTGCTGGTGTTGGAGTCTGCCGTCGGCCACATCCCCGCCTGCCCGCAAAGCGTTTCCTGAAACCCCTTCGTCAAGGCACGCGCGCTCTGTGTACGACCCACGGCCTCCGCTGCCGCTGGCGTACTCCACATCGCCGCCTGTTGCGTCAATCCCGTCTGCGCAAGCCTGCCCGTTTCCGCATCGTAGTTCCGATGGCCGATTCGCGGGTTCTCCATCCGCTCCAGCGAGATGCCCGGTTCCTGATTGCTCGGCGACCGCCATATCTTCCTGTTGGCCGTCAATGAAGCCTGCATAGCTAGGCTTCCCGGCTTGTCCTTCTGGTTGCAGCCCTTGTTCGGAGCTTCCGCCGCCACTTGTGGCGTGTTCCAGAGCGGCGAGGATGAACAGCCGCTCCCGACGATGACCCGCGCCAAGCTCGCCCGCCGTGAACAGTCCTTCCGTAACTCTGTAACCCATTCCTCGAAGGTCGGCTCGCACTTCGGGATACCCAAGTTTAAGGTGAGCTGGCACGTTCTCGAAAAAGCAGATTTCCGGCCTATATGCGCCAATCGCTTGAGCAATCCAGGGCCATAGGTGTCTAGGATCATCCGCGCCACGCTGCCTGCCGGCGACGGAGAAGGGTTGGCAGGGGTATCCGCCGCAGAGCAGATCAAGTTCGATGCCTTCCATGAAAGCGCGGAAGTCTGCATCGCAGAGGGTTCGCACGTCAGACCGGAAAGGCGCATCAGGTAGGGCGCCCGCGTCAATAAGCCGGGCAAGGTTCGCCGCCGCATAGGCTTCCCGTTCCACGTAGCAGATAGGGGCGCATTCGATTCCGGCAACATGCAGGCCGAGTTCGATTCCGGCCTCGCCGGTGCACAGGCTGAGG
>DATKWA010000180.1:0-27622 GCA_035529815.1 Occallatibacter sp.
GTCATGAGAAAGGCCGCCCTTTCCGCAGCCATAACACGCTTCGACAACGTAGTTATGACATAGAAAAGACGGCCTTTCCAACTATATTTTTGCCCGCAGACTCTCCCCTTTAACAGTCGGCGTGTGAGATATGCAGGTTAAAAGTATTGGTGGCTGGTGCCGATGAGGCAGGTCTGGAACTGAGGATGGCGACTACCATTGAGGCTGGCCGAAGGGAAGAAGCAAACTGCGACGACACGGCGGAGGCGGGAAAAGGCAATCCTGGATGGATTGCGACCCTTGGCTGTGCAATATTTCGCAGATTGGCTGGCGTTTTCAGGCGCAGATCTGAATTTTCGTTTCACGGGCCCATCGGGATTCGCAGAGGTCCGCTGCTTCTGGCAGATCTCTATTTGTAAAAAGCGAGGGCCCACGTGAGTCTGCACAATTTGTTCTGGCTGGCAGGAATTGCGACCGAAATCGCGGTGGTTGGGTTGCTGCTGTACCGGCGTATGTGGCGCAGCATGCCGGTTTTCTTCGCGTATTGCATCTGGGCCCTGCTGAGCGATGCGGCGATGTTCTCGATCGCGGTGTGGGCACCGGCACGATTCGACATGCAGGCCTATTTTGCGGCGACGGCAATCGATCTTGCGATGCAATTCAGCGTACTTGTGGAATTGGTTTGGTCTGTTCTTCGTCCGGTTCGGGTTGGGTTGTCGCGGCGTGCAATTTGGGTGGTGGCGGGTTTGATTGTGGCGGCGGGCGGCGCGATCTGGCCTTTTGCTGGAGTGCCGGATATGGATGTTCCATCGCGTCTGTGGCGGCTTCTGGTTTAGATGGAGCAGACGGCATCAATTCTGCGGATTCTGTTTTTTGTGGTGTTGGCGGGGGGCAGTCACTGGCTGTCGCTGGGATGGCGCGATCGCGAATTGCAGATTGCCAGCGGATTTGGGTTTTACTCGCTGATGAGCGTGGGCGTGGCGGTGGTGAATTCGCATCTGGCAAGCGGAGGGCAATTCAGACAGATGTACTACGTGGTGGCAGTCAGCTTTTTATGCTCTCTGCTGTACTGGGTCTTCAGCTTTGCGCAGCAGGAGGCTGAACGGCGCGAATTTACGCCGCAGATGAGGCAGATTCTGCTGACGCTGGCCGAGAGCGCCCGGGTGAGCCGTGTGGCCTTGAACGACTTCGCGCTGGCCGAGCCGGACGGCGGGAATGCGTGCTGATGCGGGAGACTTCTTCGAGTGGTCGCAGACCCTCTCGGGGCGCCCTGTCCTGATGCGCAACCATGCCTTGGTGTATTAGACTTGCTGGCTGAATCTGAAGGATACTTGCTCAATCGTTTTATGACTGACGTCAAAAAACGAACAGGCAGCACATTCTTGTAGCGGATACCGACAGATCCGTATTGGATTCCGAGGGAGCAGCAATGAGAACAGGCATTCTTTCAACCAGGTATTTCCTTATAGCGACAGTTGTTTTGTGCGGTGCGCTGGTGGGCGCTCAATCGGTTCCGGTGGTGACCGGGGACGCGCGCGTGGACAAACTGCTGAGCCAGATGACACTGCAGGAAAAACTCACGCTGATTCATGGCACGTCGGAGAACCCTGCAACCTATCAGGGGCAGGCCGGCTATCTGGCGGGCATTCCGCGGCTGGGAATTCCCGGGCTTCGGTTTGCGGACGGACCTCCGGGCGTGCTGACGCGGCATCCCTCGCAGGCAGAAACGGCGACGATGGGCGTTGCGGCAACCTTCAGCCGCACAACGGCTGAAGAGAACGGGCTGGTGATTGGGCGCGAAGACCGCGCGCTGGGCATTGACGTGAGCCTGCAACCCTTCGTGAACATTGATCGCGATCTGGAGTTTGGGCGCGGCTACAACACGTTTGGCGAGGATCCTTACCTTACTTCGGAGATGGGCGTTGCCGAGGTGAAGGGCATCCAGTCGCAGCACGTGATGGCGCAGATCAAGCACTACGTGGGTTACGACTCTCAGGGCTCCAATATCTTCATCGACGACCAGACGCTGCATGAGGTTTATGTGGCCCCGTTCGCCGCGGCGATTCGCCGTGCGGATGTGTCGTCGATCATGTGCTCGTATAACCGCATCAACGGCACGTTTGCCTGCGGCAACAAGGACACGCTGACGACGATTCTGCGCGACGAGCTGGGCTTCAAGGGATTTGTGACATCGGATTGGGGCGCGGTGCACGCGGTGAAGTTTATCAACGCGGGACTGGACATGGAGATGCCGGGCGCAACGGCGATGGGTGGGTTTCATCTGCCGTCGTTCTTCGACAACTTGCCTGTTCCGCCGCCGCCACCACCGCACGCAACGGACGACATGATGGCGAGTTTCTTTGGGCACATTCCGGAAGAGCCTGCGCCGCTGAGGATGAACATTGGCGACTTCGGCATGAAGGAAAGTCCGGAGAAGATGCCTGAGGCTCTGAAGGACGGCACAGTGAGCGAAGCGACGATCACGCGGGCTGCCGGGCGCGTGCTTTATGAGATTGTCCACTTTGGATATTTGGACGGCGAGTCAAAGCACGACGTGACGGCACAGGCGATTGAGGCCAATGCGAAGATCATTGAGCGAACAGGCGAGGAAGCTGCGGTGCTGCTGAAGAACGACGGCGGCGCGCTGCCGCTGAAGGCCGCGGAGCTGGACGATGTGGTGCTGATTGGGCCGACGGCGGGACAGGTGGATGCGATCGGCATCAACGGCGAGCGTTCTGTGGGCCTGCCGGAGCGGCAGGTTGGTCCGCTGGCGGCGATGAAGAAGATCTCCGGCAATAGCAGTATCAAGTTTGCGGTGAACGACGACATGACGGGAACAACTGTGCCGGCCGACATGCTGAGCCACGACGGCAAACCGGGACTGGTGCGCACGGGCGACGGCGCCGAGCAGGTGGACGCTACGGTTGACTTCACGAAGAAGGGCGGCAATGCGCTGAAGCCGAACGCCACCGTTACCTGGAAGGGAACGCTGACGATTCCGCACGATGGCAACTATTGGCTCTACCTGCAAGCGCTGGGAACGAACGCTGAGATCAAGCTCGACGGCAAGGGCCTGGCCAAGACCGGGGTGCGGCAGGGTGCGGTTCACGGGGACATTCTGCAAGCGAACCAGGACAACGCAATTCCGACCACGGATGGGATTGATAACGTGCGGCGCTCCGTCGACCTGACTGCAGGGCCGCATGCGATTGAGATTTCAACCACGCCGGACACTTCGGACGCGCCGGTGCAGGTGCGCCTGAACTGGTATCCGCCGGAGCAGCGGAAGGCCGACCACGAAGCAGCGATTGCCGCTGCGAAGAACGCCAAGGTTGCGGTTGTCTTCCTCTGGACGCGGCTGAGTCCGGTGTTTGGCCTGCCGGGTGAGCAGGACAAGCTGGTGGAGGAAGTGGCGGCTGTGAATCCGAACACGATTGTTGTGCTGAACACGAGCCAGCCGGTTGCGCTGCCGTGGGTGAACAAGGTGAAGGCAGTGCTGGAAATGTGGTGGCCGGGCGATGAGGGTGGATGGTCGACGGCGAACCTGCTGCTGGGCAAGGTGAGCCCCGCCGGACGCCTGCCCGTGACCTGGGGCAAGAGCCTGGATGACTATGCCGCGACCGATCCCAAATATCCCGAGCGTTCGGGCAAGGGCGTAGACGGCAAGACGACGTACTCTGAAGGCGTGAACGTGGGCTACCGGTGGTTCGATAAGGAAAACATTGAGCCGCTGTTCGCCTTCGGCCACGGACTCAGCTACTCGACGTTCGAGTACTCGGGCCTGAAGGTGAAAAAGTCGGCCGATGGCGGCCTCGACGTGAGCGTGACGATCAAGAACAATGGTCCCATGGCTTCAGACGAAGTGCCGCAGGTGTATCTCGGCGCGCCTTCAACGATCCCCGAGGAAGTGCAGTTCCCGGTTCGCGCGCTGGTGGGCTTTGACCGCATCCATCTGGCCGCGGGCGAAACCAAAACTGTGACGCTGACAGTTGCGGCGCGCCAGAGGGAGTACTGGTCAACGAAGGACAGCAAGTGGGAGTTTGCCAGCGGCAAGCGGACCGTTAGCGTGGGCGGCTCGTCGCGCGACCTGCGCCTGCACGAGGACATTGACTAGGAACGCCTTGTAAAGGCGGCAATGCCGGAGCCCAGGGCTCCGGCATTGTTTTTTGTGGTGGTGCAATCATGCGGATCATACGTACACGACGTGGATGCGCGCTGCTACACTTCCAGCGAAGCGCCGTTCGATGCGACGTGGCGATTGCACGGCCAGGAGACTGCCATCAGGATCAAGCAGACGATTGAGAAGATTCCGGGCGGGATGATGGTGGTGCCGCTGGGATGCGGGGCGCTTGTGACAACGTTTGCGCCGCACACGGCTGAGGTTTTTGGGTCGTTTACCGGGGCGCTGTTCACGGGCGCGATTCCGATCATTGCTGTTTTCTTTGTGTGCCTTGGAAGCACGATTCCGGCGCGCGCAATGCCCGCGATGGTGCGGCGCGGCGGCGCGCTGATGGCGGCCAAGGTGGGGCTTGGGATCGGTATTGGGTATGTGCTTGGCCACATGATCGGCGTTTTGCCGATTCAGGGAGGATGGCTGGCGGGCATATCGACGCTGGCTGTGGTGGCGGCCTTTAACGACACCAATGGCGGACTCTATATGGCGCTGATGGAGCGCTACGGACGCCCGGAGGACGCGGGCGCTTATTGCGTGATGGCTCTGGAGTCGGGGCCGTTCTTCACGATGATTACGCTGGGCGTGGCGGGGTTATCGAGCTTTCCGTGGCAAACGCTGGTGGGGGCGATTCTGCCGATATTTATTGGCATGGCGCTGGGGAATCTGGACGCCGAGTTGCGGATTTTTCTGGGCAAGGCTGCGCCGGCGATGATTCCTTTTTTTGCCTTCGGGCTGGGAGCGCAATTGGACCTGAAGCGCATTTGGCAGGCTGGTCTGATTGGATTCGTGATGGGGATCGCGGTGATTGCGGTTTCTGGGGCGTTGATGATTGCGGCCGACCGGCTGACGGGTGGAACGGGCGTTGCGGGAATGGCTGCTGCGACGACGGCGGGCAATGCGGCGGCGGTGCCGGCGCTGGTGGCCGCGGCGGATCCGAAGTATGCGGCGGCTGCGGGGCCGGCGACGGTGCTGGTGGCGGCGAGCGTGATTGTGACTGCGTTTCTGGCGCCTCCGCTGGTGGCCATGTGGGATCGGCGGACACGGCCAGGGACGGGCGCGATGGAGGCAAGGAGTGAGGCCAATGGCGCAGATGCTGGTGATCGCTGACGACTTGACCGGCGCCGCCGATTGCGGAGTGGCCTGCGCTGCGTATGGGCTGCGGACGTTGGTTGTGGTGGGCGAGAGCGGCGATGGGACTGACGCGGAGGCTCTGTCGATTGACGCGGACACGCGCCGGCTGGCGCCGGGCGAGGCTGCGGAAGAAACTGCGCGGCTGGTGCGAAGGTTTCTAGTCGACGGCGAAACATGCGACCGAGACACGCTGCTCTACAAGAAACTCGACTCGACGATGCGGGGCAATGTGGGCGCGGAGCTGGCGGCATTGCTTGAGGCGCGGCGTGCTTTGGCAGACGCGGATGAGCGGATTGTTGCGGTGCTTGCGCCGGCGTTTCCGGCTACGGGGCGAACGACAATTGATGGGCGGCAACTGGTAAATGGGAAGACGCTGGAGGAATTTGGGGCGGGGCAGGTGGAGCGCGCATTTGGACGCTCGGACCTGGCGGCCACGATGCAGGAGGCGGGGCTGAGGCCCGCGCTGCTGGGTCTGAAGGTGGTTCGCGGCGATGCGGGCAGCTTGCGTGAGACGATGAAGGCGGCGGCGCAGGAGGCCGATGTGCTGGTGTGCGATGCGGAGACGGACGAGGACCTGCGCGGGATTGCCGAGGCGTCGATGGGGCTTGGGCGCGGCACGGTGTGGGCTGGATCGGCAGGACTGGCGCGGCACTTGCCGCGGGCGGCTGGATTGGCTGCGGTAGTGGCGAACGAACAGAAACGGCCACGAGCGGAGGGGCCGGTGTTGTTTGTGGTGGGCAGCGGTTCGGCGGTTGTGCGCGAGCAGATGGAGGTGCTGGCGAGCCGATCCGATACGATTGTGTTGAAGATTCCGGCTGAGGTTTTGCTGGCTGGAGAGAAGTCGGCGGAGTGGAACAGATATCGGCTGGCGCTGGAAGAGGCTCTGCAGGCAGGCCGCGATGCGGCGATTTTGCCTGACCCGGATGTGCGGGTCGAGAGCACAGTGGGGCCGATGCTGACGAGCGCGCTGGCGGCGCTGGCGCGGCCTTTCGCGGACAGAGTGGGAGCGCTGGTGGCGACAGGCGGCGAGACGGCGCGCGCGGTGTTTGACGGGTGGGGCGTGAAGAGATTGCGGCTGATTGGCGAGGTGGAAGCGGGGTTGCCCTGCGCAGTGACTTCCGGCTGGAGCCGCGCGTTGCCGGTGCTGACCAAGGCCGGGGGATTTGGCGGTGCGGAGACGCTGCTGCACTGCTTGAGTTTTTTGCGCGGACGGGAAAGTGGAGGCGACGAAGAAACACGATGATGGATCGACCAATGATCGCAATGACGATGGGGGACGCGGCGGGCGTTGGACCGGAAGTGATTATGAAGAGCCTGGCGCATGCCGAGCTTTACGCGCAGTGCAGGCCGCTGGTGATTGGAGATGCGGAGCGGCTGCGCGCGGCTGGGCGCATTGCCGGCCTGGCTCTCGAAGTACGGAGCATTTCCGTCGACGAGATTGACGACGCGGCGTTCACGCCGGGAACGGTGGAGTGCATTGATCTGAAGCTGATTCCGAGCGGCCTCGAGTGGGGCAAGCTGTCGGCGATTGCCGGAGACGCGGCGTATCGCTACGTGGAAGTGGCGGCGAAGCTGGCGATGGAGAGAAAGGTGGCGGCGATTTGCACCGCGCCGTTGAATAAGGCAGCGCTGCAGGCGGGCGGGCATCACTTTCCGGGGCATACGGAACTGCTGGCGCACCTGACGGGAACCGAGGAAGTTTCCATGATGCTGAGCACGCCGAAGATGCGGGTGATTCATGTGACCACGCACATTGGATTGCTTGATGCGATTGCAAAGATTGAGCCGGGACTGGTGGAGCGCACGATTGCGCGCGGCCATGCGGCGCTGGTGAGCGCGGGCATCGAGAATCCCCGGATTGCGGTGTGCGGCATCAATCCGCACGCGGGCGAGAATGGGCTGTTTGGCTACGGCGAGGAGGAGACGAAGATTGCGCCGGCGATTGCGGCGTGCCGCAAGAAGGGTTGGCGCGTGGAGGGACCGCTGCCGGCGGACACGCTGTTTTTCCTTGCCCAGCGCGGCGATTACGATCTTGTGGTGGCGATGTATCACGACCAGGGGCATGGGCCGGTGAAGGCGCTGGGATTGGAATCGGGCGTGAACATTACGATTGGACTGCCTGTGATTCGCACCTCGGTGGACCATGGAACCGCATTCGACATTGCGGGAACGGGGAAGGCCGACGAGAGCAGCATGCTGGAAGCGATGCGGCTGGCGATTGGCCTTGCGCCGGGGCGGGCGAGAGCATAAGCCTCCGGATAAATCGCCTATGCTTGAGACGTGACTCTCGACTGGAATTGCGACGAGCTTGCGGAAGGCCTTGGCTGCTACCGGCGGGGCGAGTACTTTCTTGCGCACGAGCATTGGGAGAGCGTGTGGCTGAGGCTGGATGAGCCGGAGAAGAGCTTTCTGCAGGCATTGATTCAGGTGACGGCGGCGTTTCACCATCTGGATGCAGGCAACCGGGCGGGAATGGCTTCGCTTTTGCGCAGAGCGCTGCGCCGGCTTGAGCGCAGTCCGGCACAATTCGGCGGGATCGAGGTTGCGGCCTTGCGCCGAGAGATTTCCGAGTGGCTGCACGCGCTTGAAAGTGCGGCGCCGGTTACGCCGGCAGGGCCGCCGCGGATTTGTCCCGGCGACCGGTTGCGCTGAAGCCAAACCTGAGCTGCTGCGGATTTCGTGCGTCGGGACTGGATGCACTCAGAAGCGCTAGTGGTGCGCGAGCATCACCATGAGAGCGAAGAGGAGCAGCGGCACGAGGGCCAGGCCCACGTAGACAAGCATCTTGCGTCCGGCGGGGAGGCGCTGGTGAAGCGACGGGCGGCGCACGCCTTCTTCGACGCCCACCAGTTCCTGGTGTTCGAGCTCCCAGGCCATTTCGATGGCGGTGGCGTAGCGATGGCGCGGGTCGCGCTCGAGTGCGCGGCAGAGAATCTCCTCCAACTGGGGTGAGATTTCTGAATTGAGCTTGCGCGCCGGTTTGGGATCGGCGAGGACGCGCTCGTTCATGACGGCGAGAGGATTGGACCCGGTGAAGGGCGGCTGGCCGGTGAGCATTTCGTAAAGCATAGCGCCGACGGCGTAGATGTCGCTGCGCTGGTCGCCGCGGTGGCCTTTGACCTGCTCGGGGGAAATGTAGTCGGGCGTGCCGAGCATGGGGGAGGGGCCGGCGAAGGTGAGGCGGCGCGCGTCTTCCTTCATGGCGATGCCGAAGTCGATGAGCTTGACGTGGTCCTCGTCGTCGACCATGACGTTTTCCGGCTTGATATCGCGGTGGACCACGCCGTGCTTGTGCATGTAATCGAGCGCGTCGCAGATGCCGAGTGTGATCTTGATGGCGCGGTCGATGGGGAGCTTGCGATTCCCGTTCCGGACTTCATCATTGAGGAGGGTGCGGAGCAGCCGCCCTTCTACCCACTCGATGACCATGTAGAGGCGGCTGCGGTGCTCGCTATTCAACGTTTTGACGATGCCGGGATGGTCGAGCTCCTGGCCAATCTGCTGTTCGCGTTTGAAGCGCTCGAGCAGGATGGGGTCGGACTCCATCTCCGGCAGAGGAACTTTGAGGGCCACATGGGCGCCGCTGTTGATGTCGGTGGCGCGGTAGAGCGTGGACATGCCGCTGTGGGCGATGGTCGCCTCCAGGCGGTAGTGGTCCAGGGTGTCTCCGGCTTCAAGCGTGGGCATTGATGTTTCCAGCATAACAACTCAAGTGTTTCATGGGAGCCGTAAAAAACGCGCAAGGAAATTGCATGGAAGTTGCCGCCATCAGACGGGAAGCTCGTGCCCCGCGGGGCCGGCGCGGCTGGATGCCAGGAGCCTATTGGAACTCTGAACTGCGGAGATTCGTAGTAAGCTCGGTACGTATTTGGAGGAGGGATTATGTTTTGCAGCGGATGTGGACAGGCAATGGAGCCCGGACAGGCATTTTGCCCCAAGTGCGGCCGACCAGTGGCGCCGGCGGTTCCTCCCGTTCCCGGCTTGCAGTTCCAGTTGGAAAGCTACGCGGGCAAGGTGAGGCTGCTTGGCATTTTCTGGTTGGTGTATGCGGGGCTGACGCTGGTGATGGGTTTGGCCGGACTTACGTTCGCCAAAGAGGTCATGTCCGGCGGCTTAGGTCCCTGGATGCACGGGCCCGTTCCGCCGATGTGGCTGGGGCCGGCATTCATTCATCTGATCTGGGTGTCGCTGGTGGTGAGGGCTATGCTGGCGGCGGCTGCGGGATGGGGCCTGATCGAACACTCGCGGTGGGGGCGGCTGGTTGCGATTGTGATAGCGATTCTGAGCCTGATCCGGTTTCCGTTTGGAACCGCGCTGGGGATCTGGACGCTGGTGATGCTGCTCGGGTATCGCAATTCGGCGCTGTACGACCAACTGTGATCGAAGCAGCTTTTAGCTGCTAGCTTCCAGCTCCTGGCTTTTGAATGCTGGCAGTGGGTCTCTGTTCCTGATTTGGCCGAGGAGCTGAATCCTGGTTCGCTTCGCTGGTTCAGCAGCTTTTGAGCTAGAAGCTAATGGCTAGACGCTAGAGCTGGTTGTCAGCGGCTTTCGACTACAATTTGAGTTATGAGTTTCCCACAAATGCGGATGCGCCGGTTACGGCAAAGCGACCCGATGCGGGCCTTGGTGCGCGAGACGTCGGTTGAGCCGGGCGATCTGATCTACCCGCTGTTTATTTGTCCCGGCGAAGGCGTGCGGCGCGAGATCGGCTCGATGCCCGGGGTCTTTAATCTGTCGGTCGACGAGGCGGTGCGCGAGGCCGAAGAGGCCGCAAGCCTGGGACTGGGCGGACTGCTGCTGTTTGGCCTGCCGGAGAGCAAGAACGAACGCGGCACCGGAGCATGGGAAGAGGGCGGGATTGTGCAGCAGGCGCTGCGCGCGATACGCCAATCGGCGGCGTCAAAGAAACTGGTGCTGATTGGGGACGTTTGCCTGTGCGAGTACACCAGCCACGGCCACTGCGGCCTGATCGTGGAAGGGCGCCACGGCTTTGAGGTGGATAACGATGCCACGCTTGAGCTGCTGGCGCGGACGGCGGTGAGCCAGGCCAAGGCGGGCGCGGATGTGGTGGCGCCGAGCGACATGATGGACGGGCGGGTTGCGGCGATCCGCAAGGCACTGGACAGCGAAGGCTGCTCGCAGACCCCCATCCTGAGTTACGCGTCGAAATTTGCATCAGCTTTCTACGGGCCATTCCGAGAGGCGGCAGACTCTGCGCCACAGTTCGGCGACCGCAAGACCTACCAGATGGACGGGGCGAACCTGCGCGAGGCGATGCGCGAGATTGACCTGGATCTGGAAGAAGGCGCGGACATGATCCTGATGAAACCGGCGATGCCGTATCTGGATGTGGTGCGGGCTGCGCGGGAGCGGGTGGACGTGCCGATTGGCGCTTACCAGGTGTCGGGCGAATACTCGATGCTGCAGGCGGCGTTCGCTAAAGGCTGGCTGGACCGCGATCGCGCGATTCTGGAGTCTCTGCTTGGAATTCGGCGCGCCGGGGCGGACTTTGCGGTGACTTATTTTGCGAAGGACGCGGCAAAACTGCTGGGCTGAGGGCAGTTTTCAACTGGAACCGGCACTGGCGTAGCCGACGCCGGCTGCTCTCTATCCTTTATCCTAAAAACAGCCACGTCAAGGCGACTCCATGACCCCACTCGCAGTCATTAGCGTACTTTTCGCCATCGCGGCGCTGTTCGGCATGATCAGCACACGCTGGCTGAAGATGCCGATTACGGTCGGAACGATGCTTTTGACCGTGCTGTCTTCGCTGGCGCTGATGGTCGCGGATCAGGTAGCGCCGCAGTTTCATGAGTGGGCGCTGAACCTGGTCAACCATATCGACTTTGAAAGCGTGATTCTGCACGGCATGTTGCCGCTGCTGCTGTTTGCCGGGGCCTTTTTGTTCGATCTGGAGCAATTGGCCCGCGAGAAACTGACGATTTCTCTGCTTGCGGTTGTGGGTACGCTTTGCACCGTGTTTCTGGTTGCGGGGGCGATGTTTCTGCTCACCGGCGTTCGCATTCCATGGATGGAGTGCCTGATTTTCGGCGCGCTCATTTCGCCGACCGACCCAATCGCAGTCCTTGAGATGCTGCGGCGGACCGGAGTACCGAAGGGAATCCAGGCGCAGTTGGCAGGCGAGTCTCTCTTCAACGACGGACTGGGCGCGGTTCTGTTTCTTACCCTACTGGACGTGGCCCACGGTCATGCGCTGACCCCGTTGCATATTGCCGGCTATCTGCTGCTGAAGGCTGGAGGCGGCATCGCACTGGGCATCTTCGCCGCCTGGGTCACTTCGCATCTGATGCGCCGCGTGGACGCCCATCAGGTGGACATTCTGTTTACCATCGCTCTGGCTCTGGGCGGGTATGTGCTGGCGGATTCGCTAAAGCTTTCTGCGCCACTTGAGGCAGTCGTAGCCGGAATCGCGATGCGCTACTTCAACCGCAGTCAGCCGAAGCAGCGCATTAATCACGAAAGCGTTACTAGTTTTTGGACGGTGATCGACGAGGTGCAGAACTCGGTGCTCTTTGTGCTTCTGGGCCTTGAGATCATGGCAGTCACGATCAATATGCGAGCCTTCGGGGCCGGGCTTGCCGCGATCCTGTCAGTTAACGTGATCCGCCTCGGGGCTGTCTTCGCTCTGCTGGCGCTGGTGCGCGTTTTCGAGAAGAACCATCAAAGCTCGAAGTTCGTGCTGACGTGGGGCGGGCTTCGTGGCGGGCTCTCGATTGCGCTGGCCCTCTCGGTCCCCGAGGCTCTTGGGCGCAGCTGGATTCTGGGCGCAACCTACGTGGTGGTTGTGTTTTCGATTGTCTTCCAGGGCGGGTCCATGGACATGCTGATTCGCTGGAAGAACAATAAAGTGACGCATGTCTAGAATCTTTCTCTCATAATCTCCTTTGCGTTGAGCCGCACCTGTGTTTTTCTTAGAACACCTGCCTATGCGCAAGCGACTCGAAGCCTACTTTGAATTTGCACCTCTGGGGACCAACTGGCGCACCGAGATTCTGGCCGGCGTCACGACGTTCCTGACGATGGCCTATATCGTGCTGGTGAATCCGGCGATTCTTTCCGCCGCCGGGGTTCCACTGGCCGCGGCCACCGCAGCTACGTGCCTATCGGCAGCGTTCGGGTCGATCCTGATGGGGATTGTTGCGCGCTATCCGATTGCGCTGGCCCCTGGGATGGGGCTGAATGCGTACTTCACGTACACGGTGTGCCTGAAGATGCACATCCCTTGGCAGACAGCTCTGGGCGCGGTGTTTCTCTCTGGCGTGATTTTTCTTGCTCTGACGGCCGGGGGCATCCGGCAGATGATTCTGCACTCGATTCCTCACGAGCTGTATGCAGCAGTGGCGAGCGGCATCGGGCTTTTCATTGCGTTCATCGGCTTCCGCAATGCCGGCCTGGTGATTGCGGACCCGGAGACGCTGGTGGGAATGGGGAACCTGCGCAATCCGACCACGGCGCTGGCGCTGGTGGGGCTGATTCTGATGGTTGCGCTCGAGATCAGAAAAGTGCGCGGGGCGATTTTGATCGGGGTGCTTTCGACAACAGCGATGGCATGGGCATTGGCTTTTGTGATTCTGCATTCGGGGAGTGCGCCGGGCGGCGCCGCAGTGAGCCCGGCTGTGGCTTGGGCGCAGAATCTGTTTCACTGGACGCCTGCGCCGGGAGGCTTTTCCGCGCTGACACAGACAACGATGAAGCTCGATATTCGCGGCGCGATGAACAAGGGCCTGCTGGAAATCGTCTTCGTCTTCTTTTTTGTGGACCTGTTCGACAACCTGGGCACTCTGGTGGCGGTGGCCAAGCGTGCCGGGCTGATTGAACCCGATCACTCGATTCCGCGTCTGAATCGCATTCTGATGACGGATGCGACGGCGACAATCTTTGGCTCGCTCACAGGAACGTCGACGGTGACCAGCTATGTGGAGTCGACGGCCGGCGTGATGGCGGGCGGGCGGAGCGGCGTTACGGCCATTGTGACAGGGCTGCTTTTTCTGGGCGCGATTGGCGCTGCGCCGTTTGTGGGGATTGTGCCGGCGGCCGCTACGGCTCCGGCGCTCATCCTGGTGGGGTCGCTTATGCTGGCCACCATTACCGAGATTCCGTGGAAGGATCCGCTGGTGGCGGTTCCTGCTTTTCTTACGCTGGTGCTGATTCCGCTGACTTTTTCGATTGCAAATGGACTGGGCTTCGGCATTATTGCGTGGGCGGTGCTGCACCTGACGGCGGGCAAGTTCAAAAGACAGGATTGGCTGCTGTATCTGCTGGCCGCGCTGTTTCTTTTCCGGTTTATTTATCTGGGCGCAAGCTAGAATTGCGCTGAAGCGAGAGGAATCCTATGCACTGGTACGATTATCTTTCCTATTTCTTCGGAGGAGCGTTTCTCGCCAACTCGATTCCGCATACTGTCAACGGAATCTCGGGACGCCCGTTCCAGAGCCCTTTCGCCAAGCCGCCGGGAGAGGGCTTGTCTTCGTCCACTGTCAACGTGGTTTGGGGTTACGTGAATCTCGCGGTCGCCTACTTGCTTCTGTGCCGCGTAGGCAGCTTCGACCTGCACAACTGGCTGCACGTTCTGGCAGCCGGCGCTGGAATGCTTGTGCTGTCGCTCAATATGGCGCGCTGGTTCGGACGCTTCCACGGCGGATTTCGGAGTTGAGGGCAGCAAGACCGCCTTGGGAAACGGCGTTCTTGCTGGATGGGGGAAACGTCGTAAACTCATCTCATTGCTTCGCTGTACTATGGGTTGGAGGCCTGTGGCCCTTTCAACGATGCGCACCATCAAGACGAACGGCAACTTTTGGATGAAGAGAGTACGGCAGTTGACTCTGCCCGGCCTGGCGATGACGGCTGTGCTGGCATTGGCGCTGGCGTTTTCGCTCTCCGGGTGCGAGAACGTGGCCACCTACACGCAGCCGACGCTGGTGCGCGTCATTGACGCTTCCTATGTAGCCCCGGCGATCAACGTGATTGTGGAAGGCACCCTGCTGGCCGGAAACGTTGGCCAGGGAAACATTACGCCTTACGGAACGCTTACGGCCAACACGGCGGCTGCCATCAAGATTGCCGCTGCGAACGGAGGCGCGTCGCTCACGACGACAAGCGCAGCGATTCTTGCTGGCCATCAGTACTCGGTGTTCCTCAGCGACAACAGCACGACTCCCTCGGGCTATACCGTTTCGCTGCTGACGGATCAACAGATTCCTGCCGCGAGCGGTCACTCTGCGTTCCGGTTTCTCAACCAGGCGACGAAGACCGGAGCGGTGGATGTGTACATGATTCCTACCGGCGCGAAGCTGGCCGACACCATCCCGATTGCGACGGCGCTGCCGGTGGGTTCGACGGCCGGCTACATCAGCTTTCCCTCGCAGACCGTGACCATGGTGATTACGCCGACCGGGACTATTACTCCGATGTATACGTCCACGGCGATGGCGCTGAGGGGTGGGGAGGTGCGGACGGTGCTGCTGATCGACGCCCAGTTGACGTCCAATCCGCCGGTCGAGGCCTTTATCGCCAACGACGTGGATTAGGTGCTCTTCCCATAAGCCGCCTTCAGTAGCGATTCGGGACGGCCTGCTTTGCCCGGCATCCGGATCACGGCGCGGCGCGCCTCAGGCCGCGTATACTGCTGGCCAAGGCAACCCATGGAACCGATCGCGATCACTCTTCCGAGTGAACTGCAAAATGCGGCAGTGCTTACCATCGTTCTGGCCTTCACCGGATACCTGGTGACGTTTCTGTTCACAAGGATCATGGCGCGGCGGAGCGACCGTTTGCGCCTGGTAGACCAGCGACTGAATGAGTTCTACGGGCCGCTCTATGTGGCGTCGCAAACGGGCAACATCGCCTACCGGGCGCTGCTGGCCAAGCAGGGTAAGTCCCAGTGCCATCCCATCCGCGACGAGGACATGAAGGAGTGGATGCTGTGGATGACGACCATCTTCATGCCACTGAACGATATTCGGGAGAAGATCATTATCGAGAAGGCGCATCTGATTGTGGAAGAGGAGATGCCGCTGTGCCTGCTGGAGTTTGTGACGCATGTGGTGGGCTATAAGGCGGTGCTGGCCAAGTGGGCGGATGGAAACTATGCCGAGCGCCGGTCGATCATCGGCTGGCCACCGGCGTTCGATCGCTATGTGGAGCGCTCCTACGCCACGCTGAAGGCAGAGCAAACCCTGCTGCTGCACGGCCTGACCCGGACGGTCTTTCGCCGGCTCCTATTGGGTAAGAAAAAGTAAATTGCGTCTGACTGGCTGGCGAGTGAGGCTGCGGTTTGGCTGCTCTGTTCAGAAGATGGGCAGCGCCGGATTCAGCGAGGTGACCCTGGCGACAGCCTTGGTGAGACGCGCCTCCCCAGGGCGGCATCCTTTGTAATCCATCGACGTGTAATAGTGCTCGACCGACTCGATCAGGTACGAGCCGGGAAGATAGGTCTCCTGTCCGCCGATCCCGCTGCCGGGCAGAAGGATCACGTCGCCGGCCCTGGGCAGTGAGTGCAAGGTCTCGAGCGGGACCAGATTGATGCAGTCCCCATCAAGGGCGACAAACTCCAGACAGTCCTGGCTGTGCAGCCTTCCCTCGCGCTCGCGCCGTGCTTCCTGGCGGGTTTTGAACGATTGATAGTAGGTGCCGAGTACGGTCGGCAGGCCGATCATAAACGTGATTACGTCCGCGTAGGGGGAAATCCTGGCAACGATATCGATCAGCATCTGTGGCTTCTCCAAAGTTGGTCTTTTACGGAATCCAACTGAGTCTTCGGGGAGTTCCAGAGTACTACGGCGGAAATTAGTTTCTCGTAATGAAGTGGTCGATTGCCCGTTTCAGGGGGAGGCGGGCTTTAGATGGGGCATATTTCACTGCTGCGCGTCCCGAATCATGCGAAGGCGCAGGACTATGCGGGCAGGGGCAGGGCGAGATTCTTCCAGAGGCGCAGGGTGGGGGCGGCCTGGTTGATGGTGTAGAAGTGCAGCCCGGGGGCTCCATTGCGCAGCAGGGTCTCGCACAAACGCGTGACGACCTCTGCGCCGAAATCGAGCAGGGCGGGCTTGTCGTCTTCCAGTTCTTCCAGGCGCAGGCGCACCCAGCGCGGCAGGTCCGCACCGCAGCCGGCGCAGAAGCGCACGGTGTTGGCGAAGCCGGTGATGGGCATGATGCCGGGCACGATGGGAATGGTGATGCCGGCCTTGACGCAGCGGTCGACGAAATGGAAATAGGCGTCGGCGTTGAAGAACAGCTGCGTGAGGGCCGAGTCCGCGCCGGCTTCAACCTTGCGCTTGAAGTTCTCAAAGTCTGTGGTGGGGTTGGGCGCCTGCGGATGCATCTCCGGGTAGGCGGCCACCTCGATGTGGAAGTGATCGCCGTGGGTCTGGCGGATGAAGGTGACAAGTTCGTTGGCGTAGTGGAAGTCGCCGGGAGCCGACGGGCTCATGGCCGTGGCCGGCAGGTCGCCGCGCAGGGCGACGATGCGCTTGACGCCCATTTGGCGGTAGCGGTCGAGCAGTTCGGCGACGTGGGCGCGCGTGGAGCCGACGCAGGTAAGGTGCGGTGCGGCCTCTGCGCCTGCGAGCTCGACTACGGCGACGAGTGTCTGATAGGTGCCGTCCTGATCTGAGCCGCCAGCGCCGTAAGTTACTGAAAAATAATTCGGACGCACCGCGGCGAGCTGTGCGATGACAGCCGGCAGTTTGGCCACGGCTTCCGGCGTGCGCGGGGGGAACAGCTCGAAGGAAAAACTCTGCGGCGAGGCCATAAATTCGTTCTCTTGCAATGATTGGAATTACGAAAATTGCCGGTTGTCCTCGTTCCAGAACAACCGGCAGCTCGTGCTTGCAGCCTAAACCCGACTTAGTAGCGGTAGTTCTCCGCCTTGTAAGGCCCTTCCACCGGCACGCCAAGGTATTCGGCCTGCTTGGCGCTCAGGGTGGTCAGCTTGACGCCGATCTTCTCGAGATGGAGCCGCGCCACTTCTTCGTCCAGCTTCTTGGGGAGGACGTAGACGCCAACCTTGTAGGTGTCCTTGTTGGCCCAGAGATCGAGCTGCGCGAGGGTCTGGTTGGCGAAGCTGTTCGACATGACGAAGCTGGGATGGCCCGTCGCGCAACCGAGGTTGACGAGGCGGCCTTCAGCGAGGACGAAGATTCCGTGGCCGTCGGGGAAGGTGTAGAAGTCCACCTGCGGCTTGATGTTGAGCTTGCTTACGCCCTTCTCGGCGTTGAGCAGGTCCATCTGGATTTCGTTGTCGAAGTGGCCGATGTTGCAAACGATGGCCTGGTCCTTCATCTTCTTCATGTGCGCGAGGGTGATGATGTCCACGTTGCCGGTGGTAGTGACGTAGATGTCGCCGCGGCCGAGCGTGTCTTCGACCGTGGTGACTTCGAAGCCTTCCATGGCTGCCTGCAAGGCGTTGATGGGATCGACCTCAGTGATGATGCAGCGCGCGCCCATGCCGCGGAGCGAGTGTGCGCAGCCCTTGCCCACGTCGCCATAGCCGCAGATGACGGCGACTTTGCCGGCTACCATCACGTCGGTAGCGCGCTTGATGCCGTCGGCCAGCGACTCACGGCAGCCGTAGAGGTTGTCGAACTTGGACTTGGTGACCGAGTCGTTGACGTTGATGGCGGGCACGAGCAGCTTGCCCTGCTCCATCATTTTGTAAAGGCGATGGACGCCGGTCGTGGTCTCTTCCGAGACGCCGCGCCATTCCTTGGCAACGTTATGCCAGTGCTGCTTGTCTTCGGCGTAAACCTTCTTCAACAGATCCTTGATGACCTGCTCTTCGTGGCTACCGGAGGGCGAATCAACCCACTTGTCGCCGTTTTCAAGCTCGTAGCCTTTGTGGATGAGCAGCGTGACGTCGCCGCCGTCGTCGACGACGAGTTGCGGACCCTTACCGCCCGTGTGCGCGAGCGCCTGGTAGGTGCACCACCAGTATTCTTCGAGCGACTCACCCTTCCAGGCGAAGACCGGAACGCCGGTGGCCGCGATGGCCGCCGCTGCGTGATCCTGCGTGGAGAAGATGTTGCAGCTTGCCCAGCGAACTTCCGCGCCGAGGCTGACGAGCGTCTCAATCAGGACAGCGGTCTGAATGGTCATGTGCAGCGAGCCGGTGATGCGAACGCCAGCCAGCGGCTTGGCGGCGGCGTATTTGTTGCGGATCGAGACCAGGCCCGGCATCTCATGCTCGGCGATGGTGATTTCCTTGCGGCCCCAATCAGCCAGGGCCATGTCGGCCACTTTGTACTTCAAATCGGTCACTTCGAGCGTGGAACTTGCCATTCGGTTCTCCTTTATATCGTCCTATCGTGATATGTTGATATGTATCAGATTTTCCAGTGTCGCGTCAATTGCAAACTATGGCCTCGATCATAAAAATTCTGCGTGTTGTGGCCGATCCGAACCGGCTCCGCATCTTGCTGCTGCTGAAAAGCGAGGAGCTTTCCGTGGCGGAGTTGCAGGAGATTCTGGCGATGGGGCAGAGCACCATCTCGACGCATTTGTCGCAATTGAAGCAGGCGGGGCTGGTGGAAGACCGGCGGACGGGCAAGAGCAACCTCTACCGTTTGAACGCGGCAGCGCGGGGTGGGGTTCTGGACGAGATCCTTGCCGACGCCGAAAGGGAGATCACGGAGGCCGCTGCGGACCGGGTGGCGATGATGCGGGTACTGAAGAAGCGCCAGGACAAGATGCGGAGCTTTTTTGATTCGGTGGCCGGGCGGCTCGGCAAAGACTACGTGCCGGGCCAGTCGTGGAAGGGAGTGGCCGAGGCGCTGCTGCGGCTGATGCCACCGATGACGATTGCGGATTTGGGCACAGGCGAGGGGGCCTTTGCGCTGCTGCTGGCGCAGCGGGCGAAGAAGGTGATTGCGGTTGATTCTTCGGCGAAGATGATCGAGGTGGGCCGCGACCAGGCGCAGCGCCACGGCGTGGAGAATGTCGAGTTCCGGCTGGGAGATATGGAAGAGATTCCGATCGGCGAAGCGGAGGTCGATCTGGTGTTTTTTTCGCAATCGCTGCACCATGCGCTGCATCCGGGGCGCGCTCTGGAAGAGGCTGCGAGGATTTTGCGCCCGGGCGGGCGCATTGTGGTTCTGGACCTGGCAAAGCATCGGTTTGAAGAGGCGCGCGAACTCTACGCCGACGAGTGGCTTGGCTTCAGCGAAGCGGAGCTTGAGGCGATGCTGGAGAAGGCCGGGTTCAGCGATCTGCAGACTTCGGTAGTGCACAAAGAGCCGGAGACGCCGCAGTTTCAAACGCTGCTGGCCGTGGGCCACAAGCCCGCTGCGGCTTAGAGCCTGTTATGAACTTTCCCGCGGGAAAGTTCATAACAGGCTCTAGGCGCCAACGCTACTGCGGCGGTTTGTGGCCGATAAACTTGTCTGCCCACTGAATGAACCACTTCATGTTCGGGGCATCGGTGTGGCCGCCGTCATGCTGTCGCCAGGCGAGCGCTCCGTCGAGATGCCCCTCGTTCACGGGCGGCATTTTTGCGGTGCGATAATCGATGCCGAGATCGAGGCCCTTTGCGCCGAGCAGAATGAACACGCGATTCGCGTCGATGGTGGCCATGAAGCTGCCCTGGTGATCGAGCCATTTGGCGTCTCCCTTGGCCGGCACACCGTAGCTGATGAATGTGAGACGCGGAGCGCAGAGGGCGATGAGTTCGTTTGAGTCAACAGGAATATCGCCGGGATTCATGCTGCCAAACGTGGCTTCTGAGGCGCCATACTTCATGAAGTTGCCGGCCATCCAGTAGTACTCGCCACCGGTGAGGCTCTCAACGGCCTCGCCCCAGTTGCGGCGCAGCAGCGTGGCGCCGCCCTTGCCCGAGGAGCCGACCAGCACCATCGCAAATCGCTGATCGAAGGCCATGGTGACGAGCGCAGCTTTTCCGTAGCGGGACACGCCTTCAATGCCGACGTGCTTCGCATCCACGGCGGGATCGGTCTCAAGGTAATCGAGCGCACGGCCCGCGCCCCAGGCCCAGGCGCGCAATGCGCCCCAGTCTTCCGGCTTGCGCGTCTGTCCTTTGTTGACGAGGCCTATGATGCCGCGCGTAATTCCTTCGCCGTTGTCGGCCTGCACGCTGGCCGGATCGAGAAGCGCGAATCCCCAGCCGGCCGCGACCAACTGCCAGGTATTCGGCAGGTCGCCGTCGGCATTCATCTGCGGAAACTGAAATGGCGTATTCTTCACCGGCTCCCATGCAGGGTGCTGCGCAAACACTTCCTTGAGCGAGGGATCTTGTTGTGCGAGGACGGCCTTCATCGCTGCGTTGATGCGATCCATATCGGCGCCAACCGGCTCGTTCGGGGCAGGAAACGCGGCGCGGCCAAACATGATGAGCACGAGCACGGGCCCCTTGGCCTGAGCCGGCGTGACCAGCACCATGTGGATATGTACGCTGATGGCGGGATATGCGGAGTTGTCGACCTCGCCAATCAGGTCCTTGGCAATGACCGGCGTGAATCCGATCCTCTCATGATCGACGGCGGTGACGGTCCACTTGACGGTGGGCACATCGGCGGGCACGCGGCCGTAGACGTACTTTGAAAACATCTCGACAAGCTGAGGCCTGCGCTCGTCCCACCACATCTTGGCCGTTGTCACTTTCTGTCCGTCGTTCATGGTGAGCGGATCGGGAATGTTGGGATAGGGATTGGCCTTGGACTCGTCGTAGTTGGCGTGGTTGGGCGCGTTCTCGTTTCCGCTCGGCCCTGGCCGCAGCGCCTTGATCCCAAGTTGGTCCATCATGTTCTGGTGGTCCTGATCGGCAGTGAAAGTGAGCGGAGGCGGCGTTGCGGAGTTTTGCGCAGGCTGCTGCGCGCGCACTGGGAATGCCGCCAACAGGGATACAAAAAGAAAAGCCGAACCGGCACGGAGATGCATGGGGACGCTCCTGGATGATATTCTCGCTGCGCTTTCAAAAAGCGATTTACTGAGGGCACCCATGGTAAACCTTCTTCTATGAGACAGGCACTGAAATTCTCGGCAATTCTTGGTTTGGTTGTTGTTGCAGGCTGCTTCTCGGCACAGGCCGCTCCTCGGCATGGCAACGAGGCAAAGGTCTGGGTCACGAGTTGGGGAGCATCGCAACAAATTCCCGAACCGCAGAATGCGCTGCCAGCCGACGATCTGCAGGACGCGACGGTGCGGCAGATTTTTCACTTGTCAGTTGGCGGCGTGGCGTTGCGCGTGCACCTCTCGAATGCTTTCGGAACTGAGGCACTTCACTTTACGTCCGTCCACATTGCGCGGCCGGTCTCGCCGGCTTCTTCGGCGATTGATACGGCAACCGATCGACCGCTTACGTTCGCGGGCAGCGCTGAGGTGACGATTCCGCCAGGCGCGGAGTTCGTCTCAGACCCGATTGAATTTTCAGTAGCGCCGTTGTCGGACGTTGCGGTGACCTATCATCTGGACGCGACGCCGACGCGGGAGACGGGGCATCCGGGATCGCGCGCGACAACATATTTTGTCCATGGAGATTTTGTCGGCGCGGCTAACCTTGCCGATGCGCAGCACTTGGACCACTGGTACCAGGTGACGGAGATCGATGTTGAAGCCCATGCAGGCGCGGCAGCCGTTGTCGCCCTTGGCGACTCGATTACCGACGGCCACGGCGCCACCACGAACGGGAACGATCGCTGGACCGATGTGCTGGCAGCAGAGCTTCAGTCGTCGCCGAGGACGCGAGATATTGGCGTGTCGAACCAGGGGATCGGCGGGAATCACCTTCTCATTGATGGTCTCGGACCGAATGCTCTGGCGCGCTTCAATCGCGATGTTCTCGCGCCGGCCGGCGTGCAATGGGTGATTGTTTTTGAGGGCGTGAACGATCTGGGCGGACTGGCGCGCAACGGTGAAGTGCCCGAGGCCGAACACGCTGCTCTGGTCGAACGCGTGATTGCGGCGTATCAGCAGATTGTCGCCCGCGCGCATGCACACGGGTTGCGTGTTTACGGAGCAACGATCACGCCATACACCGGCTCAGGCTACTACCACCCCGGGCCATTGAGCGAGGCCGACCGTGAGGCCGTGAACAAATGGATCCGCGCCGCGGGTCACTTCGATGCGGTGATCGATTTCGACGCTGTGGTGCGCGACCCGCAGCATCCCGACCGGTTGCTGCCTGCCTTCGACTGTGGCGACCACTTGCACCCCTCGCCCGCGGGCTACAAAGCAATGGGGGACGCCATTCCGCTTGCGCTGTTTGCGCATTAACATGTCTGCCGGTTGATTCGTTGAGAGGCGGAAGAAGCGCCCGCATGAATCAGGTCAGGCTTGTTCTGATTCGAGGAGTTGGCGCTTGCGGTCGATACCCCAGCGGTATCCGGTGAGGGCGCCGCTGGCGCCGACAACGCGATGACAGGGGACCAGCACGGAGACGCGGTTGAGCGCGCAGGCACGGGCCACGGCGCGGGTTGCGTTGGGGTTGCCGAGTGCAGCGGCTAATTGGCTGTAGGTGCGGGTTTGGCCGCGCGGAATGGTGCGGAGCGCTTGCCAGACGCGGAGTTGAAACGCTGTCCCCCGCAGATCCAGCTCCGCTGGGGTCTGATTTTGGAGTGATTTTTTGCCGTTGCCGGCGACGGCAGCGACAGCTGTGTCCACGAGCTTTGCGAGCGATGGATCGCGGCGCAGATTGGCGAGGGGAAACTCATCGCGGAGGCTGGCTTCGGCCTCCTTCGACGAGCCTGCGAGCGCGAGCCAGCACAGGCCGCGGGCGGTCGATCCCACAATGATCCAACCGAAGGGCGAGCGAGCGGTGGTGTAGGCGATGGTTTCGCCCTTGCCGCCTTTCGCGAAGCGCTCGGGCGTCATGCCGAGTTGCGCACCCTCGTAGGCGCGGCTGGATGAGCCGAAGCCCGCGGAATAAATTGCGTTGGTCACGGTGTCTCCCTGTTTGAGCGCAGTGCGCAGCGAGCGGGCACGAAGCGCGCGTTGATAGGCGAGTGGGCTTGCGCCCATTTCGCGCTTGAAAAGCCGCTGCACGGTGAAGGGGCTGAGGCCGGCAACGCGGCCGAGTTCTTCAAGGCGCACGGGGCGGTCGAGATTGGCTTCGATGTGGGTGCGAATTTTGTGGAGAGCCGCCTTCATCTTGTCCGACGGTCCGCCCTCTGCAGAAGTGCAGCGCTTGCAGGGGCGGAAGCCGGCGGCCTCGGCTTCAGCGATTGAGCGGAAAAAGCGTACGTTGGCTCGGAGCGGGCGGCGGCTGGTGCAACTCGGCCGGCAAAACACACCGGTGGTCGAGACGGCGTAGAAGAAATTCGCTGCGGGGTCGCGGGCAAGAAGCTGACGCCAGGCTGTGTCGGGATCGATTACTTCGCTTGAGCCGGGCCTGACGGCGAGTTGGAGCTTGCTGCTCATGGAATCCATGGTCGCTTATTTGACGAACGGCGCGCTATCCGCTTCTTGCGCGTAATTCGGAATTTCTAAAAGGCGCGGGGTGTTGGCTGCTACGCCGTGCCCTTGAGCACCGATTCGGCGCGGACCAAGTCCTCTTCTGTATCCACGCCGATGGTGTCGCGTGGAGCGGCGGCTACGTAGACGGCGATTCCATTTTCGAGCAGGCGCAGTTGCTCGAGGCGTTCCAATTTTTCCAGAGGGGAGGGCGAAAGCGACGCAAAACGCTCCAGCGCGGCTTTGCGGTAGGCGTAGATGCCGAGATGTTTGCGGTAGCCGGCGAAGCCGGTTTGGTCGCGGTCGCAGGGGATGGTGGCGCGGGAAAAATAGAGCGCGCGGCCGTCGAGGGCGGTGACGACTTTGACGGCGTTGGGATTTTCGAATTCCGCGGGTGGGCAGGGGACGGCGAGCGTGGTGACCTCGACCTCGGGCCGCTCGAAAAGGGCGAGCAGCGGCGGGAAGAAATCGGCCGTCAATGTGGGCTCGTCGCCCTGGATGTTGACGTAGATGTCGGCGTCGATCTGGCGGGCCACTTCCCTCACCCGGTCGGAGCCGCTGGGGCAGGTGGGCGAGGTCATGACGACGGGGATCGCGCGTTCGCGGCAGACCGCGGCCACTTCATCGGAGTCTGTGGCGACCACGACCGGGTCCATGAGGCCGCTGGATTGCGCCGCGCGCCAAACCCACTCGACCATGGGGCGGCCGGCGATGGTGCGCAGCACCTTGCGGGTAAGCCGCGTGGAACTGAGCCGGGCGGGTATGACCGCGGCGATACGGAACGTGCTCATGCAGACGAGTTTACAGGAGCGGGCAGGCGGAATTTGTGCGTTCTGGTGCGCAAATCTCTCTGCGCAGATCGAGGATCCTTGCCCCGAGCACTTTTTCCTCCCGGCAGAGTTTGACCTGCTTCCGAGGCACCCGTATCATCAAGGTTGGGAGTTGTGCGCCGCGTGCGGTTTGCGCCTCCCCCTGGCTGGCCATGTTGGCCTGCGCCTTTCCGGCATCTCCAGGCGCATCAATCCGGCGGGGTAGCTCAGATGGTTAGAGCGACGGATTCATAACCCGTAGGTCGGCAGTTCGATCCTGCCTCCCGCCACCAAACACAATCAATCAGGCAGCGGTTGTTGAGCGGGCGGGCGACCCCTCTCACCCGAGATCTGCTGGCGATTATTCCCAGGCAAAATCCGAAGGCGGCTTGATGGACGGCTCTATTCGCCATCATCAAGCCGCTTTGAGAGTCCGCCAGGGCGCCGATTACTGCAACGCAGCCTGCGATGCCTGTACGGCTGTGTTGCCCGTAAGGGTGCTGAAGTATATCTGCTGTGCGCCGATCTGGGTTGTCGACAGGTTATCGATGACGATGCCGCTGGTGGCACCGGTCTCGGGAAGGCCGGCAGTCGGAGTGCCGGTGGCGTCGCCGGAGATGACGTTGTAGGCGTATACGCAAGCGGCAGTGCATCCGGCAGCATTTCCGTTGGCTGCCACGCTCATGAAGAGCCCATCGCGGATGTCCTGGACAGGCGCACCGTTAAAGTGGGCCGCTGCTGAGGTTCCCAGTTGAGCTCGCGCCACCAGCAGCGAGGTGCTGCTCAATACACTGGTGACACTCATGATCTCCGAGTCGATTTGGAGGTAGTCTCCCGCAGAAATGCCAGTGCTGAATGCGACACCGATTTGGGAAAGAACTGTAACCGTTGCGCCGCTGGCGTGCGTGGCGGCGGTGGTGCCCAGTTGCCCCCTCGACACCAGAAGCGTCAAGCCAGGGATGCCTGCATGTGTATACGTCGCAGACACCAACATGTCTTCTGAATCAACCTGGATGTAGTTCCCTGTTACGACATTCGCGCCGATTGGCACCAGGGTATAGGACGAGGAAATGGTGACCGTTACGCCCTTTGTATTGTGAGCTGCGGCGCTTGTGCCAGCCACTCCGCGATCGACTCGCACCTCGGAACCGCTCGAACAACTGCGGCCTCCCGTTCGAGTGGCGTACATGATCTCCGAATCGACCCCGACGTAATCGCCGACACTGATGTTGGCTCTGCTGGCGACGCAAATGTAGTCTTGCGTGGAAGTAGCAGTCATGCTAAGGATCGTCGTTGCAGGGTTGGTGGCATGCTTGATAGCTGCGCTCAACGTGGTTGTCGTTGTCGTTGAGGAAGCCGCCGCGCTGAGCGTTGAGCTGGCCTTCACCCCCTGAAATTCGGTAACAGGGGAGCAGGCAGATGCTGTGCCCACGGCACTGACGGGGGTGCTGAAGGTGTTCACAACCGAACTGGCAATGGTTGCCAGGGGAATCTGATATACGGTTCCGTTTACGCAACTGTAGATGTTTCCCGTTGTCCCATTTCCGATGTAGTACTGATAGTCGAAGGCGCCGTCGCGCATGATGGAGGTGGGTGCGGTACCGCCGTTTGGAAAGTGCACGCCGGTGCCCCAGTCGGTGCCGCCAGTGCCGGTGCCGGCCTGGCCGAGGGCCGCGGCCGGGAGCCGATTGATGTAGCTGGGTTGAGTATGGCCAGGATCACCGCTGTAGCCGATGAACGTGTAAACCATTTCCGTGGACGAGTCAACGATGGGCGGATCAAAACTTATGCCGTTGTGCTCCAGCTGGCCGGAGGTAGTGACCGTTCCGGGGGCGGCGAGGGTGAAAGAATGGAGATAGCCGGCGATATCCGTCACAAATATCCGGTTTGAACCTCCCGCATCGTAGATGGGAGAGCTCAGGGCCGGTGAACCGGTTGTGCTCGCGGTCACCGGCCAGCCGGAGAGAGTATCGAAGGCCGGCGTTCCTGAAAAGACGCCGGTAACTTCGTGCACCTTTCCGGCGTTATCGCCGACGTAGAGAGTGTCCTTGCCGCTGTAGTCGTAGAAGGGCGCGGAACTGGTGTCGGCGGCTCCCAGAGAGATTGTGGTGTAGCACGGCGCGCCGCCCGTAACGCCAACGCAGCCGCGGTAGTTGGCATTTGATACATAGGAGATCGTCGCCGGGCTGGTAACCGTACCGCCGGAATTTGCGATGTTCAGGAGTACAAGATACCCGGTGCCGCTGTATGTTTCGACAAATGCAACCTGCGATCCGTCAGAAGAAAGGACCGGCGAGGTATTTGCTGTAGCCGAGTCTGCGAGTATCCCGCCCGGGGGGGTGTTGAAGGCCCAATAGACGGTAGGGTTGGCGCTTGCGCAGGCATTTCCTGTACTACCTACGTAGATGTTGGTGAAAGCGACGATGGTGGCATTTGAAGCAGTGCCAGCCGCTCCTGTTGGGTAGACAAAGTAGTCACTGCAGCTCGGATTGGTGTCGGAGAAAGAATATTTTGCGGGATACTGGCCCAAGGCCAGGCCAGGCCCGCCGAGCGGCATGCTCCAATCTCTGTGGATGTCCGGCGGGGGGGTGATTTCCCGCTGCCAGTGATGGATGCGCCGCGGCCCCCGGAAGCGTGAGCCATGCCCACCATCGTCGCGCCTGTCATATTCGGTGCCATCATTGCCATAGGCTTCTGCGATCCACCTCTCGCGGTAATCGGCGTCTACGGCCGCTGGCCCCTGGACGGGAAGATTCTTTCTCAACTGCTGCACGACGTAGCGCGGGCTATTGACAACGTTCTGCCATTGCCGGTGGCGGCCGGCGCTGATCGCCTGTTGCTCGGTGCCGGGGTTGGAGAACACCACATGACGCTGGCTCCAACCTTCCGGGAGGCCCGTGATGTGTACGGAGCCAACGCGAACTGCTGGAACTTGCTGGCCGATAGCCAGCATGCTGAAGACGGTGAGCAATAAAAAAACAGCTGCGACCGACCCACTGGGCCACAAAGACTTTCTGTTCATCATGATTAAAGTTCCCCGATCAAGACGTTGTCTCACCTGGCTTTTCACCCCCCTCAATGCCTTGGGCTACTGAAAAGAAGTCTCGGCAAC
>DATKWA010000181.1:0-5212 GCA_035529815.1 Occallatibacter sp.
CAAGACGTTCTAACCAATCGTCCAAAGGCTTGTGCAGTGTCAGGTATGTCCCCGGTTCAATCTGTCAGGTATGTGCCCGGTCCGTACCTCCCTGAACCACCCCCACCCCCCCTCCCCGTAAATTGCACCGATTATGGTGCAGTCAAAAAATAACCAATTCATAATCAATACAATACAGACGGTCCCCAGTGCACAAGTAGTAACGATGGTGTTGTTTTTCGACGTTTCCTGACGTTTTTATGGCCCAAAATCGCCCTTTTGAGGCCTAAATCCATCATTTTTTGAATTAGAGAAGACTCGCTGGTGTGCGCCTGAAAAATGGCACAGGCTGAGTTGAAGCCGATGGCTGGTTAGAAGCCCGCAGATCTTTGACTCCCTGCGTTGCGGTCGCTCAGAGGACAGCATTGGCTGGACAGCGGGCCGTTTGGCAAAGGCGGCGGGTTCGGTGAAAGAATAGGCACTATGCGGACTGAACTGAGTTTTTCGAATCTAGCTGGAGTCGAAACCGAACTGCTGGCCATCGTGGCCGCCGATACACAAACAGACAAAGGGCCGGATGCCAAACCCAAACCTGTATTGTTGATCGCAGATGCGGCAGTGAAGGCGGCTGTATCTGTCGTACTCGCGAGTGGCGAGTACAAGGCAGGGGCTAACGAAACGCTGCTGCTCCATGCGCCGGCGGGCCTCGCGGCCAAGCGGTTGTTGCTGGTGGGCGTGGGCAAGCTGGCCAAGGTGACTGTACACAGCGTGCGCAATGCGGCTGGGACGGCTGTCCGGTTCACGAAACCGCGCGGGATTCGGGAACTGACATTTGCACTGCCGGAAGGGGAGGCATTGCCAATGGGGCCGAGCGCACGCGCCGCCATCGAAGGCGTATTAGTGGGCGACTTTGACCCGGACACCTATCGCAGCGACCGCAAAGATCAGAGCGTACAGTTGTTCAGGCTGGCCGTGGCGGCCAATGCGGACAAGGAGGCGGTAGAGGCGGCCTTTGGCGAGGGCGCGATTGTGGGCGAGAGCCAGAACTTTGCGCGCGAGCTGGTGAACGAGCCTGGCAACAAGCTGACGCCGACGATTCTGGGCCAGCGGGCGGCCGCGATGGCTGCCCAGGTTGGACTGAAGGCGGACGTTTATTCGACCGAGAAGCTGCACGGGCTGAAGATGGGTGCGTTCTGGAGCGTCTCGCAGGGATCGGAAGAACCGCCAGCGCTGATCGTGCTGCGCTACGAGCCCGAGGGCGTAAAGGATGGGCCGGTGCTTGGATTGGTTGGCAAGGGAATTACGTTCGATACCGGCGGTATCTCGATCAAGCCGTCCGACAGCATGGAGAAGATGAAATACGACATGGCGGGCGGGGCGGCGATGCTGGGCGCGATGCGTGCGATTGCTTTGCTGAAGCCGAAAGTACGCGTGATCGGGATTGTGTGCGCCGCAGAGAACATGCCGGACGGCAAGGCGCAGAAGCCGGGCGACGTGCAGACGGCAATGTCGGGCAAGACGATCGAAATTATCAACACCGATGCCGAAGGCCGGCTGGTGCTGGCCGATGGGCTGGCGTATGCGCGGCAACTGGGTGCAACGCATTTGATTGACGCGGCCACGCTGACGGGAGCGATTTCGGTCGCGCTGGGCAAGGTGAATGCAGGGGCGTTCTCGAACGATGATGAGGCGTATGAAAAGTTTGAGCGGGCGCTGAGGGTTTCAGGAGAAAAGTTCTGGCGGATGCCACTGGATGAGGAGTACGCCGAGTTGATCAAAAGTGATATCGGCGACATTAAGAATACCGGCGGTCGGTACGGCGGTGCGAGTACGGCGGCGGAGTTTCTGAAGGTGTTTGCCGAGGAGACGCCGTGGATTCATCTGGATATTGCCGGGATGGCGTGGGTGGATGATGCGCGGCCGTATATAGCGAAAGGGCCTAGCGGGATCGCGGTGCGGTCGATTTTGGAGTGGGTTAGGAATTACTAACTAAATTGTCAGTCATGTATTGAAGAAATGGGGGATGGCGTTTCGCCATCCTCCTAATTTACTCCCCCGAAATCTCAATTTTTCATTCAATCCTTTACGGGCCGGCACTTTCGCGGCCTTTTTCTGTTTTGTCTTTCATTGATACCCGAATAGATTTCAACACCCGCTTTGCGGCACGAGGTAATGAAGTTGAAGAGCCTTTTGCCGATGAAGGGAGTGGAGAAGATCTGCATTCCCCTGGCCTAGCGTGTCGACGTGGCCGAGGCGCTTGAAGGCGCGGGAGGGCGGGCGTCTGTTCCGAGGGAGCATGAATGGGAGAACGCACGGAATTGCTTGAATCCGCGCTGGACGCTCTATCGGACGGCATTGCGCTGTTCGGAATGGAGGGTGAGGTTGTGTTTTGGAACCGTGCCGCCGAAGCCATCACTGGTTACGCTGGCATGGAAATTTTGGGCCGTTCGATTCCTGAGGCGTTGCAGTTGCTGGAGCCGGAGGGGCTTCGGCGCAGGGACCTGCTGGGCGAAGTTGAGCCTTGCGCGGCGCGGGGGGCCATGGTCCGGACCCGTCACAAGCTTGGCCATGAAATGCAGGCGATCGCACGCCTTCTGGTGTTGCGCGACGGGCTGGGAGCGCGAATTGGTGCGGCCGCGGTGTTTCATCCCGCCGAGAGTCTGGATGCGCTGCCGCATGGGGTGAGCGGCAAAGACAAGACAGTAGAAGTGAGCCAGGCAGATATCGAGGAGCGGCTGGAGATTGAGTTTGAGGATTTCATGCGCGGCGGGATTCCGTTTGGCGTGTTGTGGATCAGTGCGGACCAGGCGCCAGGTTTGCGCAAGACGCACGGCGCGGGCGCCTGTGAGGCGATGCTTGAAAAGGTAAAGCGAGCGCTGGCACAAGGGCTGCGGCCGGCTGAGGAATTAGGGCGTTGGGGCGACGATGAGTTTCTGATCATCTCTCACGAACGTACGCCGGAGATGCTGGCCGCTCACGCCCAGACCCTCGCCGGCCTGGCGAGGACGGCAGACTTTCGGTGGTGGGGTGATCGAGTTTCGCTCACGGTGAGCATTGGCGCAGCGCAGGCGATTGAAGGTCAGGACGGGAGGCTTCCGCAACTGCTGGAGCGTGCGCAGAAGGCCATGGAATCCAGTATTCGTGCAGGTGGCAACTGCATAACGTCCGCGCCGGGGAGGCCGTAATGTTTGCCATTATTGGGATTGTTCTGGTGTTTGGGGCCGTCATCGGCGGATTTTTGATGGAGAAAGGGCACATGGCGGTGTTGGTGCAGCCTGCCGAGCTTCTGATCATTGCCGGAGCGGCGACGGGCACGATGCTGGTCGCTAACCCTCTCCACATCATCAAGGGAATTGTCGCGGGATTAGCGGGCGTGATGAAAGGTTCTTCGTTCGGCAAGAATCGTTATCTAAGTACGTTGAAAATGATGTACGAGTTTTTGAACAAGGTGCGCAAAGAGGGACTCCTGGCGGTGGAGATGGATGTCGAGAAGCCCAAGGAGAGCGCGATCTTCAAGAACTACCCGGAGTTTTTGAAGGACCATCACGCGAGTGATTTTTTGTGCGACACGCTGCGCACGGCTATCACTGGCGGGGTGGAACCATTCGACATGGACCAGATGATGGAGCTGGATATGGAGGTGCATCATCACGCCGCGATTCAGCCGATTGACGCGCTGTCGACGGTAGCGGATGCTCTCCCAGGTCTGGGTATTGTGGCCGCAGTGCTGGGAGTGGTGATTACGATGGGCGCGCTGGGCGGACCGCCTGAAGCGATCGGCGAGAAGGTAGCGGCGGCGCTGGTGGGGACGTTTCTGGGAATTCTTCTGTGTTACGGAGTGGTGGGTCCTCTGAGCTCGAACATGCGCAAGACGGCCGATGAGCACAACGAGTATCTCCATGTGCTGCGGGTACTGGTGTTGTCCTTCCTGAAGGGCTCGGCGCCTATGATCGCCATCGAGATGGGACGACGCGCGATTCCCGCGCATGTGCGGCCCAGCTTTGACGAGATGGAGAAGAGTTGCAAGAGCAAGGGCGACGTTGGCGAGGCAGCAGCGGCGGCATAGGGCCGGCGAACATACGTTGAGAAGCGGGGCGCAATGGCAGGGAAATCTCAGCCGATCATCGTAATCAAGAAGAAGGGTGGTCACGGCGGCCATCACGGCGGCGCATGGAAGGTGGCCTATGCCGACTTTGTTACGGCGATGATGTCGCTGTTCATTGTGTTGTGGCTGATGGGGTCGAGTCAGAAGGTAAAGCAAGCCGTGGCCGGCTACTTCAACGATCCGAAGGGAACCGCAAGCCTGTTGGGCACTACCATGACCGGTACCGGCGAAACCGCAGTAGTGGCTTCGAATGACAAGCTGCAACAACTTAAAGAGAAACTCGAAGCGGAGATCAAGGCTAGGAAGGATCTGGAAAAGCTTTCAAAGCAGATTGAGATCACGATTACGCCTGAAGGGCTACGCATTGAATTGATTGAAGACAAAGACGGCACATTCTATAAGAGCGGCAGCCCGCAGCTCAGCGCGAAGGGCCAGGAGTTGCTGACTCTGCTGGCAGGCGAACTAAAGACTCTGCCAAATTCACTCATGATTGAAGGTCACACCGACGCGACGCAATACTCCACCGACGCCAACTATAGCAACTGGGAACTCTCTGCCGACCGCGCCAATGCCGCTCGGCGGTTGCTGCAGCACAGCGGCGTTCGTTCCGATCAGGTGACGCAGGTGCGGGGTTATGCTGATCAGCTTCTTCGCGTGAAGAACAATCCATACGATCCCTCGAACCGTCGAATTTCGATTCTTGTAAAGAACGTAAAGGACGGCGCTCCCCCGCCGAACATTCCCAATGCGACTGTGGTTGGCGGCACGCCAGCTGCAGCCACTGCCAAGGCAACACCGAGCGATGGCAAGCGACCCACGATCCCTCCGACTGCTGCCCTGACCGGGAACCCGGAGGCTGGCCTCCCCCCTCCTATCAAGCCTTCGGCGGGAACTCCGGCGCCGAAGCCTGGACTGATGAGCAGGATGATGGGCATGCTGCCGGGGAAGAAGAAATAAGCGCGGGGGAAGGGGGCAGAGTGCAAGGCAGGCAGGGCCATCGCATGAAGAAAAGGCGAAGGCGCAGCTGGCAGCGTTGACGAAAGGGATACAGGGATACAGTTAGATACTTCTGCACGTGATCTTGGTCGGCTGTTCTGTTTCCAGGAGGTGTTGATGGAAACCAAACAG
>DATKWA010000182.1:0-5229 GCA_035529815.1 Occallatibacter sp.
GGTTGGTCGCCTTCAGGTCTTCAACAACTGGAGTCCCTGGCTGGTGGCCGATCAGAACAAAGTGTGGATAGGCCTCGAGTACTTCTGCAACGAGACCGACCCGCTTTGGAAGCTGAGCGATGACGAAATGGCCCAGCTCGCAATCCGGGAAGTGGCCAGGATCGGGATTCTCAATCCCGAGGATGTCGAGGACGCGCATGTGGTCCATGTGCCAAAGACGTACCCGGCCTACTTTGGCAGTTACGACCGCTTCAGCGTGGTCCGCAACTATGTGGACGGCTTCGAGAACCTCTTCCTCGTGGGCCGCAACGGCATGCACAAATACAACAACCAGGATCACTCCATGCTCACTGCGATGACCGCGGTGGAAAACATCGTAGCAGGCGTGACCTCGAAGGCGAACATCTGGGCTGTCAACACGGAAACGGACTATCACGAAGAGAAAAAACAGGTGGTATGACCGTCGTCGCGCGGGTGGCGCGATGCGCCATCGGCCGTCTGCGGCTGGTGAAAGGGGAGAAGTATGCAAGTCGAGCACGGCCGGCATGTGGATGTGCCGATGGAGTTGCCAGGAGAGAAAGCAATCATCTATGGGTTTCTCGCGCTATTCGCTATTCTGCTGGCCCTGGTGACGAGCAGGCACGCGATGTTTGGCGACGAGGCGCAGGCGTGGCTGATCGCACGAGACAGCGGGAATCTGCTGGAGTTGGCCCACCATTTGCGCTACGAGGGCCATCCGGCCCTGTGGTACCTGCTGATCTACCTACCGGCGCATTTGTCCGCAAGCCTGGTGTGGATGCAGGTTGTGAACTATGTCCTATCCCTTGCAATGGCCTGGATGCTGCTCACAGAACGTCGGCTGCCCCTTGCCATGCGGGTCATGGCCGTCTTCGGCGTGTTCGTCTTCTTCCACATGGGACTGATGGCGCGGAACTACATGCTGGCGGCGGTGCTACTGGTTGGCGCGGTACGATGCCTGCTGGCTGGCCGGCCGCGGCACTGGCTGGCGATGGTGCTGCTGGCGTTGGCCGTCAACGCGCACGTCTTTGCCATCCCTGTCGCCGCGGGTATCTTCGTCTGGCTTTACTGGCTGGATCCCGGGCCCAGCCTGCGAGTTGCGGCTGGCCGCCTGAGAGAGTGGCGATTCTGGATCTCGGCCGCGATTCTTGGTGCGGCTCTGCTGGTCTGCTACCTCACGGTTCGGCCGGCGTCCGATGGCGCGACCCCTGACTACAATTTCCCAGGCGCATCTTGGCTGGACTATCTGGTGATTGCGACGGGCCGGCTGTGGAGTTGCTTTGTGCCTTTCATCCCGCAAATGCTGGCGGAGCCGTTGCGCGAAGAGCTCATTCCCGAGCTGCATCCGTCGGTAGTGGCGGTGGCTTTGTCTGTGGCTCTGTGGCTTCTGATCGTGGCCTCACTGGTGACGCGCCGGGGCCGGTGGTTCTTTGCGTCGACTTCGCTGGCATGGCTGGCCACGGTATGGGCAACCGTGCATGCGCCAAGTCCGCATCACATCAGCACACTGTTCGCAGTATTCCTGGTCGCATTGATGTTGAACGTGCCGGGGAAAGGGGAGCGGTCCTGGTTGCCGTTTCGTTATGCCCAGCCTGTTCTCCTGGTCCTGCTGGCAATGCAGATGGCCATGTCGATCGAATACTCGGTATTGGCGTGGTTCCATCCGTTCTCGAGCGCTGAGGCGACGGCCGAGTGGCTGGAGCGCGCGGGACAGACCCAAAGGCCGCTCGTTGTGGAACCGGATTATGCCGCATCTGTTGTGCTTGCCCGCACTGGAGTGAGGTCGGCATATTTTCCCACCTGCCGGTGCCAAGGACCGTTCGTAGTGTTCCGCAAGGGCAGGGATAGCAACCGGCAGGTGGCAGTGGAGGAGATAAAGGCGATCAAGCGGCAATCCGGCACGACGCCCGTGGTCCTATCCCACTGGCCGCTCTCCGCGGACAACCTTCGGCAAATGGGCCTTCGACTGCTCTACCGGTCCCCGCACGGGTTCTTCTGGCCGTACGAAGATTTATACGTCTATGGCGACAGCGACGTCCCAAAGATGGCAAGTTAACCGGCAATGACCGGCGCACGAGACCCGTATCAGAACTGAGTGGGTTGTTGCCCCAGCAGAAAGACTGGTGGAGACATTGAGGCTGCAATGCCCACACGCTCCTCAGCAGCCGGTGTTCATTTGGTTCGAAGAGACGCAATCAGGTCGAGCTCTTTGTGCCGCGTCAGGCAGCAACAGCGCCGGTGACTTCAGCTGCGGGGCCGCACTTCGGAACTAAAGGGGTGAGGTGCAGACCGGCTCGGACCTCTTGGCGCACCTGCATAAGGATGAGCCCGAGCCGGTTGCCGCCGCCGGTACAACGTGTGTTGACACCGTACTCTTGTTTGCCAGGCGGAAGTGACTGGCACTCGCAGACGCCCCAGAAATTGTCGTGGCAGGCATTGCCGTGGACGAGTTGAGCGTCCTCGGTGTCCAGCAGCATTTCGCGCAGAATAGGCCAGGAGAACTTCGACCGCTGAATCTCGAGCATAATGTCGAACTGCGCGGCGTCCCAATCCGGCCGCATCCAGTTCTTGGGGATATTCTTGCCGAGCCGCCTTGCGTTCCAAGGCTGCATGTTCCAACCGATGAATGAAACGCGATCAGGGCGGCTGAGTATCTTGGCTGCTTCAAAGGCGGCAGCCGGTGAATTGTACTGGTCGTTATCGAAGAAAAAGGCAGAACGAAAGAGCGGGCTCAGGAAGGCGTATTTTCCAGTAAACGACTGAATGATCGAAGGCATGGGGGACTCCAGCGTGAGAGGGTGTGGGGACAGTGGTCTTGATGCGCGGTGTCGCGCTCAGATCCGCTGTTCGTCGAGTGAGATGGATTGGCTCATAACCTGCTCGAACTCTTTGGCCTTCTTGATGCGGATAGGGGCGCAGAGTCGTTCGCAGGTCAAATCAAACGTCTTGCGCCGCGTCTGGATTATTGAAGCGGGTGAACCGGGAGATGAAGTTCAGATGGACCGTGCCGGTGGGCCCGTTGCGCTGCTTGGCGACAATGATCTCTGATTTGGCCCTGTCTTTCTCGGACATCTCTTCGTCGCGGTTGTAGTAGGCCTCGCGGTGGATGAAGGCGACAACGTCGGCGTCCTGCTCGATGGAACCGGATTCGCGCAGATCGCTGAGTAGGGGGCGCTTGTCTTCGCCGCGGCGCTCACTGGCGCGAGAGAGCTGCGAGAGGGCTACCACCGGCACGTTCAGCTCCTTCGACAGCGCCTTGAGCCCGCGGGAGATGGCCGAGACCTCCTGGGTGCGGTTCTCGTAATTCTTGCGGCCGGAGGAGGGCACGGTGGCTGACATCAGCTGTAGGTAGTCCACGACGATGAGGTCCAGGCCGCCGGCGTTCTGCTTGAGCCGTCGCGCCTTGGCCCGCATCTCGGCCAACGAAATGCCGGCCGAGTCGTCGATGAACAGGTGCGCCTCAACCAGTTGGCTCAACGCATTCTGTAGCTTGTCGTGGTCCTCGCGGCCCAGGAAGCCGGTTTGCAGCTTGCGTTGGTCTACCCACGCCTCAGATGCCAACATGCGGCGCAAAAGCGATTCCTTGCTCATTTCCAGGCTGAAGACGGCTACAGTGGCCTGGCCGCGAATCGCCGCGTTTTGGGCAATATTGATAGCCAGCGCGGTCTTGCCCATGGAGGGGCGGGCAGCGATGACAATCAGCTCGCCCTTCTGCAGACCGCTGGTCATGCGGTCCAGTTCGGTAAAGCCGGTGGCCAGGCCGGTTACTTCACGGCTTTGCTTGTAGAGGTTGTCGATGGAGCCGAAGGAGTATTCGACGATCTGGTGCAGGCTCTGGAAGCCCTGAGTGAGGCCCTTCTCGCTGACCTCCAGCAGTTTGGCCTCGGTTTCGTCCAATACCCCGATGGCCGTCTCGCTCTGGTCGGCCGCGCGAGCAATGGCCGAGGAGCAGATGAGCATGAGCCGGCGCAGCATGCTCTTGTCCTTGACGATCCGGATGTACTCCTCAATGACCGGACGCCGAGGCAAACCCTCGGTGAGGCTTGCAAGATAGGCCACACCGCCGACGGCGTCGACCTCCTTGTAGCGGGCCAACTCGTTGGCCAGGGTCACAATGTCGACGGCGCGCTGGGCGTCCATCAATTCGCTCATGCGCAAGAAGATACGGCGATGCGAGTCGAGGGAGAAGTCGTCGGATTCGAGCTTTTCCGCCGTCTCGGCGTGGGCGGCATTGTCGAGGAGAATGGCGCCGAGGATGGTCTTCTCGGCGTCTACGTTCGCCGGCAGTCCGGTGTCGAGGGTCAGATCGGGGATCCCGGCCATATTCCTCTCCATATCTTACGAGGTAGCAGCAACACAGCAACAAGGTGTGGGGCATGGGGTGAAACGCGGGTTGCCAGCCCCGCACACCCCATCGTGGTGGTGCAAGATACCTCAAAAGATTGACGATATATCGTCTTTCTCGTCGCTGGTGACCGCCGCGCTGTTCTCGGCAGCCGAGTCGTTGGCAGCTCCGGGCACTGCCGTTGCGCTCGCGTGTGGCTCCGGTGCCGGCGTGAGCAGAGAGATGTCCGTCACGATAATATCGGTCCTGTACCGCTTCTGGCCTGTCTGCTTGTCCTCCCAGCTGGAGGTAGTGAGGCGTCCGTCAAAGAGGACCCGGTCGCCCTTGTGAACACGATCGCGCACCACCTCGGCCAGTTTGTCGAAAGCGACGACATTGTGCCATGAGGTGTGTTCGACGTATTCGCCGGTCTGCGTGTTCTTCCTCTGCTCGTTGGTGGCCACGGAGAATTTTGCGACCGCATAACCGTTGGAAGAGACCTGGAAGACTGGGTCCCCGCCTGCGTGGCCCAGTATTTGCGTCTTCGCGAATGATTTGGACATGGATTAAGCTCCTTCTTGATAATTGCCAAAACTCGGTGCCACTGGATCCTCTCCAAAGGGTAGAAATGGCTCATGACAATCGGGACAATGAACGACCGGAGAGGACAAGAGGAGTTGTGCGTGGAGAGTACGGAGTCGGCTCCAGCGCCGGGGCTCTCTATCGAAACTGGCGCCCCCATTGGCAGCCTGCCAGAGTAAGCACCTGTCGAGTTGGGAAGCCCCGGACCGCCTGCGTCGGCAACCGCGCGTGAACCGCTTGCGCCCGAGGTCATCCCGACCACGCGCATTCCGCGTCATGGCCAACCGTGTATCGTAGTCGGTCCA
>DATKWA010000183.1:0-77841 GCA_035529815.1 Occallatibacter sp.
CTGTTTGGTTTCCATCAACACCTCCTGGAAACAGAACAGCCGACCAAGATCACGTGCAGAAGTATCTAACTGTATCCCTGTATCCCTTTCGTCAACGCTGCCAGCTGCGCCTTCGCCTTTTCTTCATGCGATGGCCCTGCCCGCTGCGTGATATTCTTAGCAGTTCCTGTCAGCCGTGGTCTCATCGACCACTAAATTTTCGTCCCGGCGCAACACCTGCCGGTTGGAGAGATTTCAATGAAGCGTCTACTCGTTTTTGCCGTTTTTGCTTGTCTATGCGCCTGTGGCTTGCATGCCCAGGCCGTCGACACCACCGTTTGCGCGATTCTCAAGAGCCCGCAATCGTTCAATGGAAAGATCGTTCGCATCAAAGGCACGGTCGTTGCCGGATTCGACGATTTCATTGTCAGAGACAGCGACCCTTGCGGCTATCAGATCGATGGCATCTGGCTTTCCTATCCGGAGGGCGCAAAGGGAAAGGCGGGCCCGGCCGCGATTGTTCAGGTGCAACCCGCGCACAACTTTGCCGGAACCTATACCCCGCCCACACGCACACCGGTGACGTTCGAAAAGAGCAAGGACTTCAAGCAGTTCGATAACCTCCTTTCGCAGCCTCACACCAAGGGCGGCGGCATTTGCCTGGGATGCCCCCGCTACACCGTCAGCGCCACTCTCGTTGGCCGGCTGGATGGCGTGGCCTCGGCTGCCTTGACGCGCGACAAGGCAGGCAAGATTGTGGGATTCGGCGGCTTCGGCAATATGAACGCATACCCGGCGCGCCTGGTGCTGCAATCTGTCTCTGACGTTACCCAAAAAGAAATCGACTATTCCAAAACCGACGAAGTGACCAAAGACGCGCAGCAGCCCTTTGGGGGCAATGGTGGCGGCATGATCGAACCGCTGGACCTTGTCAAAAAGCACGCTGACGCTTTGGGATCAAGCCCCGTGGGAGTGCAGGCAGAAAAGGATGTTGCCGTCTTCGGCAAGCCCGGCGACCACACCGGCGCAACCATCAGCCACGGGTCAACCAACGAGGCCTCGGCAAAGGAGGAAGAGCTGGGCGCGAAAGACTCACCCGACGGAATCCTCTTTAACTGCATCTTTAACCTGAACCGCCTGGACAACGCTTCGCAGCCAATGGCAATCATGCACATGGGCCAGCACATCTCCGACCTGCGCTCGCCGATGCCGGGCAACGAGGATGCCCCCCTGTACGTGCTGGAATACAACGCCTGGAGTATGACGGCAGCAGACGCCGCGGTCGCCGGACAGAAGTTCCTCACCCTACCCGGGGGCTATTTGCTCTGGAATGTATCCTGGACACCCGAAGAGCGCACTGACAAAATGGACGACGCTATGAAGGGCTTCCTTGCCAACCAGGCGGCTCTCAGCAGATAGAAACCCGCCCGTTTACTCAGGGTGCGATTCAATCCCTCACAGGCCAGCCCGCCGCAGGTTCGCGCATATAGATGCAACGAACCTGCGGCGGGCTGGCGTCAACACGCGTATCCTTAATTATGTGGCCAGCCTTGCGGCTTAATCCACGCGCCATCCCCACCCAGGAGACAAACGAAAAATGGCAGAGATAGCTGTCGAGGCCACCGAAGTACCCGCCCAATTGCCCAAGGTTCGAGTGGCCGTTCTCGGCGCCGGCAAGATGGGCGGCATCCTGTTGCAGGCATTTCTCAAGGAGAACCTGTTTTCTCCCGAACTGATCCACGGCACTGTCGGCCACGCCGAGCGCGCCGTCGCCCTCAGCACGCAATGGGGCGTGGACGTCGGCACGGACAATGTGAAGGCCGTCAACCAGGCCGACCTCATCCTGATTGGCGTCAAGCCGTTTCAGGTTGCAAATCTGATCGCAGAGATTCGTCCCGCGCTCACGCCCGATAAGACCATCGTCTCTTTCGCCGCATCGGTCAAAACCAGCGCCATTGAAGAAGCAGCGGGCATGGAGCTGGCCGTGGTCCGCGCCATGCCCAATACCCCCTCGGCTTTGGGTGCGGGCGTGGCCGCGCTCTGCCGCGGGCGCTTCGTCTCCAACGAAAAAATGGCCCTGGCCGAGCGAATCTTTGAGACCGTCGGCCGCACCGTCATCGTCGACGAGAAGCACATGGACGCCGTCACCGGGCTTTCCGGCTCCGGGCCGGCCTACATCTACATCATCATCGAGGCCCTGGCCGAGGCCGGCGTCAAAGTCGGCCTGCCCCGCGATACGGCCACGCAACTGGCCGCCCAGACCGCATACGGCGCCGCCAAAATGGTGCTGGAAACCGGCTACCATCCGGCCCTGCTCAAAGACGCCGTAACCACCCCGGCCGGATGCACGATCGACGGCATCCTCGAGCTTGAAGAAGGCGGTCTGCGCGTCACGCTCATCAAGGCCGTCATGCGCGCAACCGAGAGGGCCAGGGAGTTGGCGGCGGGGTAGGGTTTTTCACTGGGGCGCTGACCTGCTAACCTGCTGTCTTGCCCATCCAGCGCCCAACCTGGCTTCCCTCCTACCTGCCCGAACTCGACGGCGTGCGCGGCCTCGCGATTCTGTGGGTAGTCCTCTATCACTGCAATCCGCGCCTCAAGGGCACCTGGATCTATTACGCCTCCATTTGGGGATGGGCGGGCGTGCTCCTGTTCTTCGCCCTCTCCGGATTCTTGATCACCTCCATTCTGCTCGCAACCCGCGACAAGCCGCGCTACTTCCACAATTTTCATGCCCGCAGGGCGCTGCGCATCTGGCCGGTCTACATTCTGCTGCTGGTCGTGGTCTACCTCAACGCACCGTGGTTCATCGGCCCCAGCGTGAGCGACGCCATCAAGGCCGCACCATGGCTGGCCTATCTCTTTCTGGTGCAGAATCTCTTTCACCTCACGCTACCCCCGGCTATCGGCCCCACCTGGGCGCTGTGCATTGAGGAGCAGTACTACTTTCTATGGGCGCCGGTGGTAAAAGTTCTGCGCCGGCCGTGGATGCTGGCGGCCGTACTCGTCAGTGCCATGGTGGTCTCGCCCTGGCTGCGACACGGACATCACTCCTGGCTCACGCCGACCCACACGCTCATTCACCTCGACGGCATCGCCCTCGGCAGCCTGCTCGCGCTGGCAATGCACACGCTCCCAATCAGCCGCCGCACGTGGCTCTGGATTGGCCTTGGCAGCTTGGTCGCTGGCCTATGGGCGGCCGCCACCATCGCCGGCGGCACTGCCTATCTCGACTCGGCGCTCGCGGTTGGCTTTGTCGGCGGAATACTCGCCCTCATCGCGTCAACCGGCGCGCGCAACCCGCTCAACGCCGCATTGCGCAGCGGTCCGCTCGCGTTTTATGGCCGCATCAGCTACGGCCTCTACATGTGCCATATCTCGGTGTTCATCTACTTCGGCTGGTTCGATCTGCGCATGGATCCATACGGCACCGCAGGCAACCTCGCCATCGTAGCCTTCCGCCTGGCCGCGTCTACAGCGGTTGCAACGGTCCTCTGGTACGGCTTCGAGTCGCAGGTGCTGAAGCTGAAGAAGCATTTTTAAGAACTCGATTTATTTCAGATCGCGACAATCCTTCTCTAAAGTCCCCCTGTGTTTGTCGGCTTTCTTCAGAAAACTTAAGCTCCCCGGCCCCCGGATACTTGGTTTTACAGCCGTGAGGTGCGCATTCACAATCATGGGCCGGCTGTTGCCGGAACTTCCCTCACAAACAATGAGCGGCGATGACGAACAACGCCATGAGAAACAGCACGATGGTTGGCGCAGCGGATTGCTGCTGTCGTGCCCGATAGAAACTGGCGCCAATCATCAACACGGCCAGAGCCGTGGCCGCCACCAGCGCGGGCGCGATTGCTGGGTGTGCTTCGGATGGCAGCAGCAAAATGAGCGCGGCCGCAGTCTCAAAGAATCCGATAAGAGCAGCCCACTGATACGACAGCCCCATCAGACCAGTGGTTTCCCCTGGGACATCTTCCCCGGAAGGGGCTTGCGCCCTTCCGTTGTAACTGAAGATTTTGGCGAGCCCGAAACACAGGAAGGCGGCGGACAAAAGAAACTCCATGAATCGATCAAGGCTATTCATTCTTTCTCCGGGCTGTGCTCTTTGCAATCGGGCGTTTGAGTAGGGGACGCGAGTCCGGGCCGTGGTCATCCGGCGCCCATGAGATGAGGAAACCATGAAGAACATATGAATCGTATAAAGATGCCCGACAACAAACACTGCTTACGACGATATTGAAAGAAGCCCTGATGCCGGCACTGAAACAAAAAGCGCCATCCAGTCGATAATCCTTATCGGATACAGTCCCACGGAATCGTCCGTGTTTTCACCGTCTTGTGATATCAATCACCTGCGGCGAGTCACGGAGACTGCTAGGCTTTTATCAGAGCCTGCAGTGAGTGATCGCGCGGGCTGCGCCCTCACAAGCAGACTCGAGCACGTCAACTTCCCCCTCGAGAGGTGCACTATGGCGAAAAAGATGAAGACTGAAAAGGCAACCAAGACGGCGGAAAAAGGCCCCTTGAGTGCAGAAATGCTGGACCGGATCAACGCCTACTGGCGCGCAGCAAACTATCTATCCGTGGGCCAGATTTACCTCAAAGACAACCCGCTGCTCGACCGTCCGCTCACGCTGGACGATGTAAAGCCGCGCCTGCTGGGCCACTGGGGCACAACGCCTGGGCTGAATTTTCTCTACGTGCACTGGAACCGCCTCATCCGCGAGCGCGACCTGAACATGCTTTACATCATCGGCCCCGGACACGGTGGCCCGGGTCTGGTAGCCAACACGTATCTTGAAGGCTCGTACTCGGAAATCTACCCTCACATCGAGCGGAACAAGGACGGCATCAAGCGGCTTTTCCGCCAGTTCAGTTGGCCCTACGGCATTCCCAGCCACGTTGCGCCAGAGACGCCTGGATCAATCCACGAGGGCGGCGAGCTGGGCTACTCGCTGGTGCACGCCTACGGCGCGGCCTTCGACAATCCCGATCTGATCGTAGCCTGTGTGGTCGGCGACGGCGAGGCTGAGACCGGACCGCTGGCCACAAGCTGGCACTCAAACAAATTTCTCAACCCAGCCACGGACGGCGCCGTGCTGCCTATCCTGCATCTGAACGGATACAAGATCGCCAACCCGACGATCCTTGCGCGCATTCCGCACGCCGAGTTGGAAAACCTGATGCGCGGCTACGGCTATGAGCCGTTCACGCTGGAAGGCGACGATCCGGCCGTAATGCACCAGCAGGCCGCCGCGGTCTTCGACACCATGCTGGACAGGATTGCCGCAATCCAAAAAGCTGCGCGGGAAGACGGCGTAACGGATCGCCCGGCGTGGCCCATGCTGATCATGCGCACACCAAAAGGCTGGACCGGACCAAAAGTCGTCGATGGCAAGCCAGTCGAAAATACCTGGCGAGCCCATCAGGTTCCGCTCTCGCAGATCTTCGAGAAGCCCGAGCACTTACGCATGCTTGAGGAGTGGATGCGCAGCTACAAACCCGAAGAACTCTTCGACGAGAAAGGCCATTTCCGTGACGATCTGGCAGAGATTGCGCCCAAGGGCCGCCTGCGCATGGGAATGAATCCTCACGCCAACGGAGGCCTGCTGCTGAAGCCTCTCAAGGTGCCCAACTTCCGCGACTTCGCCGTAAAGCTCGAGAGCCGCGGACAGAAAGACATCGAATCCACCCGCATCCTTGGCCATCTGTTGCACGCGGTGATGGAAGCTAATCACGACGAGAAAAACTTCCGCGTATTTGGTCCTGACGAAACAGCTTCCAACCGCATCGGCGACGTAATTACCGGCACTGGCAAGGCCTGGATGGCCGAAACTCTGCCCGTGGACGAGAACCTGTCGCAGACCGGCCGCGTGATGGAAGTGCTGAGCGAGCACATGTGCCAGGGATGGCTTGAAGGCTATCTGCTGACCGGGCGACATGGCTTCTTCTCCTGCTATGAGGCCTTCATCCACATCATCGATTCAATGGCGAATCAGCACGCCAAGTGGCTGAAGGTCACGCGCGAGATTCCCTGGCGCAAACCCATTGCGTCGCTCAACTATCTGCTCAGTTCGCTCGTGTGGCGGCAGGATCATAACGGCTTTTCGCACCAGGACCCGGGCTTTATCGATCACCTGATGAACAAGAAGGCCGATGTGGTGCGCATCTATCTGCCGCCCGACGCGAACACATTGCTCTCTGTGGCGGATCACTGCTTGCGCAGCCGGCACTACATCAATCTGATCGTGGCCGGCAAGCAGCCCGCTCCGCAATGGCTCACGACGGACGAGGCCGTAGCGCACTGCACCACCGGGGTCGGCATCTGGCCGTGGGCTTCGAACGACGGCGGCGATCCCGAACTCGTAATCACCTGCTGCGGCGATGTGCCTACACTGGAGGCGCTCGCTGCGGTATGCCTGCTGCGCGAGAAGGTGCCCGACCTTCGCATTCGTGTGGTCAACGTGGTTGACCTGATGACCTTGCAACCCACCTCGGAGCATCCCCACGGTTTGCCCGACGAGGAATACGATCAGATCTTCCCGCCTGCCACGCCGGTCGTCTTTGCGTTCCACGGTTATCCGTGGCTCATTCACCGGCTCACCTACCGGCGTCACAATCACGACAACATCCACGTGCGCGGATACAAAGAGGAAGGCACCACAACCACTCCCTTCGATATGTGCGTGCTCAACAACATCGACAGGTTTCAACTCGCGCTCGACGCCATTCACCGCGTGCCTCGCCTCAATACCATGATTGGTGCGGCCGAACAATGGTACTCGGAAGCAATTCAACGGCATCGACTCTATGTAGCGGAAAATGGCGAGGACATGCCGGAAATCAGAAACTGGCGCTGGCCCAAGGAGCGCGCCTCCTGCTAACTCCACCATCGCGCATCGGCTCCCAGGCCCGTCATTTCAGGCCTGGGAGCCAATAATTACTAACTCGCTGACTGACAAACTTGCTGATTCATTCGATCCTCACTTTGAAAGGTACTTATTCATGCCGTCCTTGCCCGTGCTGGTTTTGAACAGCGGTTCTTCTTCCATCAAATTCTCCGTCTATGAAGCCGGCAACGGCGAACGGCGCAAACTCCATGAGGGCGCAGTCGACGGCATCGGCACCGACCTCGGCAAGTTCTGGATCAAGGACGCCGAAGGCAACAAGCTGGCCGATCAAACGCCTGCTCTACCCAACCGATCGGTCGCCTTCAAGCTCGTTGCGGATGCGCTCAACTCAGGCGACTTCCCTGTCCCTGCGGCCATAGGCCATCGCATGGTCTGCGGCGGTCCCACGGTCCAGAACAACCAGCTCATCACCCCGGAATTAATCGACGAGATGGAGCGCTATACAGACTTCGCTCCGCTGCACACGCCCATCGCCGTCTACATCATGCGCGAGGCGTTGCGCCTCTTCCCTGGCATTCCAAACTTTGTCTGCCTCGACTCCTATTTTCACCGCACCATGCCGGAAGTCGTTACTCAAATGCCCATCCCTGAGGAATACTCGGCCATGGGCGTGCGCCGTTACGGTGCGCATGGAATCTCCTACGAGTCCATCGTCTACCAGTTGCAACCCAACGTGCCGGAGAAGCTCATCGTTGCCCATCTCGGCAACGGCGCTTCCATCTCTGCAATTCGCGGCGGCAAGTGCCTCGATACGTCCATGGGCCTCACCCCCACTGGCGGCATCATCAGCGGCAGCCGCACCGGCGACATCGATCCAGGCGTGCTGTTGTTCATCCTCCGCAAGATTGCCGAGACTGAGCAAAGCGCATCCCTGGCAGCCGACAAGCTGGAAATTGCGGTCAGCAAGAAAGCCGGCCTGCTCGGCGTCAGCGCGCTCTCAAACGACATGCGCGATCTGCGCGAAGCCATCAAGGACGGCAACGCCAAGGCGCGCCTCGCCGTAGACAAATTCACCTGGACCATAGCCAGGTGGATCGGTAGTTACGTCGCCGAGTTGGGTGGGCTCGACATGCTGGTCTTCACCGGTGGCATCGGCGAAAACGACATCGCCTCCCGCGCGGAGATCTGCGCAGGTCTCGGCGCGCTCGGCATCGTCCTCGACTCCGCCCGCAACAATGTGCGCGGCGAAGCCACAATCTCTGCCGAGAACTCGCCGGTCACAGTACGCGTAATACCTCCCGCTGAAGACCTGATGATCGTCAACCACGTAGTGCGGCTGCTGTCAGAGTAAAAGCCTTCGAAGGCACGCCGGTCGCGGCCCCTCACTCCTGCGCAAAGGCCTCGGCGCAATTATGCATGCGCCGAGGCCGTCCGTTCAAGCCCATTGTTCTACACTGATAGGTTGCACCCGGAGTCACACTTCATGCCTGTAGCCGCCGTTCCTGCCGATGTTCAACATCTTCCTTCCCCCACCCTGCGCCGCTTTGCCTGGGGCGTTCTGGTCTACTTTATTGCCGTCATTCTATGGGGAACCCTGGTGCGCGCCACCGGTTCGGGCGCGGGCTGCGGCAACCACTGGCCGTTGTGCAACGGCACCGTCGTTCAGCACTCGCCAGGAGTAGCAACGCTCATTGAATTCACGCATCGTCTCACCAGCGGACTCTCGTTCTTCGCGGTTGTGGGCCTGCTGGTTTGGACCTATAAAGCCACCGTGCGCGGACATCTGGCGCGTGCCGCAGCCGCTGCCTCGGTTGCCTTTACGCTGGTAGAGGCTATTCTGGGAGCGCTGCTCGTCAAACTCGGTCTCACCGCGCAAAGCCAGTCCCCCCTGCGCCCCGCTTACCTTGCGCTGCACCTCACCAACACGCTTTTGCTGCTGGCCGCGCTCACACTCACCGCCCACATGCTCAGCCGGCGCAAAGGCTACCTGCGCGAAAGCATCCGTCTGGTTGCGCCCTTTGGGGCTATTGCTGCCGTCATCGTCGTAATGATTGTCGGTGTAACGGGTTCGCTGGCGGCGCTCGGCGACACTCTTTTCCCCGCCAGTTCCCTGAGCCAGGCGCTGGCGCAGGACTTTTCGACAACCAGCGGTTGGCTCGTGCGTTGGCGCTGGACCCATCCTACCGTCGCGTTCGTATCCAGCATCTTTCTCATCTGGATTCTCGTCCGCGCCGCACACCGCCCAGCGCAGGGAGAGGCGCACTGGGATAATCGCAGTCTTTCGGCCCTGGTGTTGCTGCTGCTGGCCGCGCAATACGTGCTCGGCGTGCTGGATGTATTCTTGCTCGCTCCGCTCTGGCTGCAGGTCGTGCACCTGCTGGGCGCCGATCTCTTGTGGACCGCGCTCGTGGTGCTTACGGCCCGGATGACCCTGGTACCGGCGGATACAAGCTTGCAGAAATGAAAAGGCCCCGTTTCGGGGCCTTTCTGTGAGCGGGGCTAGCGGCGTTGGCGCTGTTCCAACAATTGCGGCGAAAAGCCAACCGCAGATCCTTTGCTCCCGTAATCCGCCGCGGCAGACAACGGTTGCTCAGCATGACAGCAACTAAGGTGTGAAGCGAACGCGGAGAAGTTAATTAGTTCGTCGCCTGCCTTTTCAGTGCATCGATAGTGCGACCACGGAGACGCCTTTGGGCTGCTCCACATGGATGAACAGCGTCAAGACTGCTGCGATGAAATACAGCGCTCCGTAGACGATCACTACGCCGGCAATTCCCCAGAAAGGGAGAATGAGCGCAGCCAGAACTGGGCCGCCAAAGTTGGCTAGGCCACCGCCCAGATTCTGCACAGACACCGCCGCGCCCTTGTGTTCCGGCTCCATCGCCGGAAAGATGGCGCCCATCGGCACAAAAGACGTGACGGTAAAAGCAAACAGCAGCGCCGCCACCGTGGCTGCCAGGGTGTTGTGTGGAAAGTGGAGCGGCAGAAAATAGAAAAGCAGTGTTGCCGTGCCACAACCGACAAAGCCGAACCAGCGCATCTGTCGCATCCATCCAATGCGATCGCCGATCAGACCCCACACCACGTTCGTCACCGGCTGAACAAGGAAGAAAGTTCCCCAAATGCGGGCCCACTCCGGGACGCTAAAGCCGACGCGCGAAGAGGTATAGAAGAGCGGCATGATGACCGGGAAGCCGTAGAGCGACAGGTTGCAAATGACGCGCGTGACGAGCGCAAGCGCAATGTTGCGGCTGCGAAAGATCAGAGTCACGCACTTGCCGATCTCAGCAAATTTTCCGTTTTCGCCGCGCGCAACGGCTGCGTTGGGCACGGCCGACACGCCGCCGGTGAAGAAGTAAATCAGCACGCCGCCGGTCAGCACCCAGGCCATCGACATCCACAGCGTGCCCATGTAGCCGATCCAACCGATGGTGAAGCTCGGCAGGTAAGAACCGATAATGCCGTAGCCGATGGTGAACATGCTCCAGGTCCAGCCGATGGCCGAGGCGAGCTCGTGGGGACGGCTCTTCTGCACCACCCAGACAAAGAATCCGTAGAAAAAGAGCGGATAGGCAAAGCCGCGGATCCCGTAGAAGAGCAGTGTAAGCGGAAGGTTGGGATGAGTGAGGCCGAAGACCAGAAACAAAACGTGAAAGACGAGCCACCAGACGATGCCGATCAACATGACACGCCGCGGTGTGAACACGTCGGCGAGAACGCCGGAAAGCCAACTGGAAAGGGCGGCGCATGCGCCGTAGATAGTGAAGACAAGCGCTGAATCGCGGGCAGTGAAACCCAGATTGACAAGGTATTTCGACAGGAAGGCCTGTTCGATGCCGTCGCCGGTCATGCAGAAAACAATAGCGATGTACCCGCCGAGAAGCACGAGCGGCATGCCCAGAAAATGCCGCTCATGGTGACTCCCACTCGGCGCCGAAGAGACAATATCGGCGGCGCTCAAGCAGCGGATTCCTCAACAACAATCTGTAGCTTGATGTCGGCGGCGCGGCCCTCGGCGGCGCGCTCGAATGCAGCAATGCTCTCATCGAAAGCAAAGTTGGCCGAGATGAGCGGCTTCAAGTCGACCTTGCCGGAAGCCAGAAGTGCAACTGCCTTCGGATAGACATTGGCATAGCGGAAGATAGTTTCTATGCGGGCTTCCTTGGCCTGGGCCGCGACCACATCTAAGGCAACAGCTCCGGGCGGCATGCCCACAAGAACGAGCGTACCGGCGGGCGCGAGCAAATCGAAAATGCCCTCAAAGGCTTTCGTGGCGCCGCTGGCCTCAAAGACCACATCTGCGCCCCAGCCGTCGGTGAGTTCGCCGACGCGCGCTGAAAGTGAACCCGTACGGACATCGAAGGGTACGATGCCCGGGTACTTCCCGGCAACGGCCAGCTTTTCCGCAGAGAGGTCAGCCACAACAACCTGGCCTGCGCCTGCGGCGAGAGCCGAAAGCGAAACCATGATGCCGATGGGGCCCGCGCCGATGACCACCGCCGTTGCACCGGGCTTGATCTGGGCTTTGGTGGCTGCATGCATGCCGACCGCAAACGGCTCAACCATCGCCCCTTCGGCGAGCGAGACGTGCGCGGGCAGCTTGAAGGTGAAAGCGGCAGGGTGAACCACTTCTCCTGTGAGGCAGCCATGAATGGGCGGCGTGGCCCAGAAGCGAACCGCAGGGTCAAGATTGTAGTGGCCCTCGCGGCTGGCGCGCGAGCTCATGTCGGGAATCCCGGGTTCCATGCACACGCGGTCGCCGGGTTTGAGGTCGCAGACTTCGCTGCCGACTTCGACGACGACACCGGCGGCTTCGTGGCCGAGCACCATGGGTGCATTGACGACGAATGGGCCGATGCGGCCGTGCTTGTAGTAGTGAACATCGCTGCCGCAAATGCCCACGCGGCCAATGCGGATGCGAACATCGCGGGGACCGACCGAACCAGGGAGTTCAATGTCGCGGAGGGAGAGGCGGAGTTTCTCTTCCAGAACGAGAGCCTTCATGTGGCACCACTTATAAATAAACACGTGGGCTGACGGGTGGTGTCAGCCCACGATTGAGGCAGTCCGGGCGTGGACGCTCGCAATACAGCTGGCCTTCCACCCCAGCAAGCCAAAGTCAGCTTGTCCGGGACATCGGTCCGGAAACCGCCGCTACAAAGCAGCCGCTCAGTCTTCGAGCGCCGGATGGTAGTGGCTCTCCCAGCCCATGTAGCGCGCTGCTTCGTGAATGGACTTTGACACGTCGCTGAAGTTTGCCGCCACGTGATGTTCGAAGCCCTCGCGGCAAATATATTTCAGCAGCTTTTGCAACTGCGGAATCTCGGCAACGCCCGCGCCGCCGAAAGTGGTCAATGGATCGTCGGTGAATTTACCAGCGCCCGTGTAGCCGCGAACGATGCCGCGGCGATCGTCCGTGGAGTAGCGCGCAAAGCTCATCACACCGGCCTTGACGCGGCCCACGCAGGTACCGAATGTGTTCTCCTTGCCCACCGTGCCCGCAATGATCTCCTGGTAGTCCATCCTCACGTCTTTGAAGAAATGCTTCGGCAGGTTTGAGCAATGGAAGCAGACGCACTTGTCGGGATTGCTGCCGTAGTTGTTGTTCCAGTCCAGCAACGCCGACGGCGTACCCGAAGCCAGCGCCAGCATATACATGCTCAGCGTGCCGGGGACGTCGACTTCGCAGGCCGAAGGAATCAGGTCGTTGCTCATCATGCTCATAATGGTGCAGGGCACAACGCCAAAGAACTCTTCCATCGAAGTCCAGCACTGCACAGCGCTGATAGTCACGTGGGCCTGCTTCATCCACCCGTCGATCACCGCGCCCAGCTTGGCCATCTTCAGCAGTGCAGGTGCGGGGATGCCGGAAGTGCTGACGTAGGAATTGATCGCCGCCAGCTTGGCCTGCGCTGCATCGTCATTGTCCTTCATGCGTTCGATGCGGCCAAAGATTTCAGACAGATCGATGGTCTCGATGCTGATGCCATTGGTCTCGAGAATTCGCTCGGAGTAGCGGACCGTGTTGAAGGCCGTCGGTCGCGCGCCAATCGAACCGATGCGCAGATTTTTCAGGCCCTTCACGATGCGGCAGACTCCGGAGAACCATTCCAGATCGGCCTTGAACTCAGGAGAATCCAGCGCCTCGGTGTGCAGCGTAGTCAGCGAATACGGAATCCCGTATTGCATCAGATTGTTGCACGCGCTCATCTTCCCGCAAAAACTGTCGCGCCGCGTGGCGATGGTCATCGCATCGGAGCGGTCCGGCGTAGCCTGCACCAGCACGGGCACCTTGAGCCCGGAGAGCCGGATCGCATCCACAATACCGCGCTCTTCGCCAAAGTTGGGAAGCGTAATGATAATGCCGTCGATCTCTTCGGCGTGCTTCTTGAACAACTCGGCACAGCGCTGTGACTCGTCATAGGTTTCCACTGCGCCGTGCTTCGACTCCTGCGGGCTCAGCACAATTGCACGCGCCCCTGCGCTCTCCAGGGTCTTAATAATCTCTTCGCGGCCCGTCTTGGCCAATTGATCTGGGAAAAATCCGCGATTGCCGACTACAATTCCAAACGTCATTACTCGTTGCGCTGCCATGTCTAATTCCCCTTCTTATCCTTCCCGCCTCAGCGGTGTCACTATCTTCTATTGTCGCGTACAAGATTAACTCACTGCGCGCCCAGGACGAAACTTCACTACATAAAACAAACCAAGCAGTCCCAGCACGCTACCCCACCAGACCGGCGTATGCAACTGAGTTAACTGCACCAGCGGCGGATAGCTTGCGGTTTGCCATTCATAAACGCCATAACCTGTGATCATCAGCCCATAGGTCAGCAGGATCACTCCAATAAAGAACCAGATAGATACTCCGGAGCCGTGCATATCTTGTTCCCCCTTCTCTCACTCTGGTGCGCAATGTCTGGTGCGCCAGAGCCGCGTCTCTCTTTACCAGAAAATAATATTCAATGCCGCAAAGATGACCACCACCACAATCGCCCACGTGTATTCATTCTTGTAAAACGGAACCGGCGCCTCAACGGGCAGTACCGTGGCGCCATAAACAAGGCCGTCGAGTTCGGCGACGGGTTTTGCCTTCGTCAACAGACTAACCACAAAAATAACAATCGACGCGAAGAGAAATGCCCACAAGGCTCGATAGACATTCTCAGCCATCGGCTTGGCATCCGGCGAAAGCGCCACGTCGGCCAACGCCGCGGGAACCAGTTTGACCCACATGAACAGAGACGCTGAAAAGACGATGCCAAGCAGAAGACCCAGAAAGCCCGCCATTGTCGTAGCGCGCTTCCAGAACATGCCGAAGAGAATTGTAGCCAGAAGAGGCGCGACAAAAATGCTGAACAGCGCCTGCACATAATCCATAATGCCGTGTGCGTGCATCACCAGGTACGCCGCGCCAATCGACACCGCCACACCAATCAAAATCGAGAGACGCCCCACCAGCACATAGTGGCTATCCGAGCCGTGCTTGTTAATGAGCGGTCTATAGATGTCGTAGGTCCACACCGTGGAGAAAGCACTGACGTTGCCGGCCATACCGCTCATGAAGCCGGCAATCAACGCCGTAATTCCGAGGCCGAGAAGACCCGGGCCGAGATAGCGCACCATCATCAGGGGCAGTGCCTGGTTATAGCTGTGCAACTCCGCGCCCGGCGCCCCGCTCAGAACCTTCTGTTGATAAGCAGCGGGCAGCGTCGTCGTGGCCATCTCCGCCGAACACGCGGCTGAATTTTCAATCCGGCCGCTTGCCGGAGACACCGTGCAGGCGGCAACCACATCCTCCCCCACAAGCTGGCGGCGGCTGCCATCAGGATTCTGAAGCAGCACCAGGCCAAGCAATCCGGGCAGGATCACGATGAACGGAGTCGCCATTTTGAAGAACGAACCGATGATTGGCGCCATGCGGGCCGCGCGCAGGTTGTGGGCCGCCAGCACGCGCTGCACTACCAGAAAATCCGTAGTCCAATAGCCGAAGCTGATAACGAAGCCGAGCCCGAAAACAATCCCGGTCCAATGCACGCCCATCGGATTGGCAGCGAAATGACCCGTGTCGCGCCACATGTGGAAATAGCTGTCACTATGCATGTTGGCAATGATCTTCGACTTGAGGCCGCCAATGCCGCCCGCCTGAATCATGCCGAGGATGGGAACCAACAGCGCTCCACCCCAGATGAGCACGAACTGCAAAACCTCGTTGAAGATGGCCGAACGTAATCCGCCCAAACCTACATACACTGCGACCGCGATCGACGAAACGAAGATGCTGAAGGTGATGTCCCAACCGAGTACGACCTTCATCACAACGGCCATCGCAAACATGTTCACGCCGCTCATCAGGATCATCTCGGTTGCAAAGGAAATGGCGGCAACGGTACGTGCGCCTCCACCGTAGCGGAGATCGAGATAGCCGGGCACTGAGTGGGTCTTGCACACGTAGTAGAACGGCATCATCACCAGGCCAAGGAAGATCATGGCGGGAATTGCGCCAATCCAGTACCAGTGCGTGGCCAGGATGCCATACTGGTATGCCGATCCGGCCCAGCCCATCAGTTCCAGCGATCCAAGGTTAGCCGACACGAAGCTCAAACCGGCGATCCACGCCGTCATTTCGCGCCCGGCCATGAAGAACTCTTCGCCGGTGTTCGACCTGCCCTTCAGGTAAAACCCGATCCAGATCACCATTGCGAAGTAAATGCCGATGATGAAAAGGTCGAGCAGGCGCAAGTGCGCCAGGGGTTCTGTGCTGAAAGCCAGGAGGGCCGGCAGTGTTCCGAGGGAGTCGGCGGCGTGGGAAGCTGGGACAAATCCGAACATTCAATTCACCTGGAAAGGCGGAGCGAGGCCGTGGACTCTTTGGTCATCCGCCATTAGTAAAAGGTTTTACTCCTGCACCTGTCAAGCGGTCAAAAGGCGCCGCACTGCAATATCTGCCCTCTGGTCCAGAACCAGCTTTCCAAGCTGGATGCCGTTGAGGAGGACGGCGCCAGGAACAAAGTAAGCGTTTACTCGACGAAGTGTAGCACACGTGGCCCGCATTGGAACACTACCGGCCGATTCTATTTTTCAATGGCCAATCTGCCGCCCAGAGACAAGAGCCAGTCAATCACACGAGGCGCATGACCATCCGAAAACTTGGCAATATATGATCCCTGTGGTTTAACTAAAGCTGCCCGTGTTATTCGTTGCTGGCCATCACTTCATGCAGCCAGCCGGGCGCCTTCAGCAGCTCGCGGGGACGCGAACCGTCCGCCTTGCCTACCAGGCCGTCGCGCTCCATCAGGTCGATTAGATGCGCAGCCCTCCCGTAGCCGATGCGCAACCGGCGTTGCAGCAGCGACGTCGAGGCTTTGCCGAATTCGAAGACCAAGCGCACCGCATCGTCGAACATCGGATCGTTCTCATCCGGATCGGGATTGGAACCGTCGACGCTGGCGCGCTCGTCCTTGGGTGATTCCAGGAAGCCCTCGACGTACTCGGCCTGGCCCTGTTCCTTCCAGAAGCCCACCACGGCCGCGGTCTCCTTCTCGCTTACGTAGGGAGCGTGCAGGCGCACCAGCCGGCTCGTGCCCGGCGGCAAAAACAGCATGTCGCCGCGCCCAAGCAGAGCCTCCGCCCCATTGGTATCAAGAATCGTCCGCGAATCCACCTTGGTGGCCAACCGGAAGCTGATACGCGTCGGCACGTTGGCCTTGATCAGACCGGTAATCACATCCACGCTGGGCCGCTGCGTGGCAAGAATCAAATGAATGCCGACAGCGCGCGCCATCTGCGCAAGACGCGTGATCGACTCTTCCACGTTGGAGCGGTCGAGCATCATCAGGTCAGCCAGTTCGTCGATGATGATCACGATATACGGCAGCGGCTCTTCGTCGTCCCCTTCGTCGAACAGCGAAGGCATCACGCCTTCAAATAGCTTGTTGTACTGGTCGATGTTGCGTACGCTCCGCGAGGCCAGCAGCTTCAGCCTCCGCTCCATCTCGCGCACCGCGTTGCGCAGCGCGTTGGCCGCCAGCTTGGGCTCGGTAATGATCGGCGTAAACAGATGCGGAATGCCTTCATACATGCCCAGTTCCACGCGCTTCGGGTCAACCAGGATCAGTCGTACCTGGCTTGGCGTCGTGCGGAACAGAAGGCTCATGATCATGGCGTTGATTGCCACCGACTTGCCCGATCCCGTCGATCCCGCAATCAACACATGCGGCATCGAGGCCAGATCGGCCGTAACAATGCGCCCATTGATGTCCTTGCCCATCGCAATCGTAAGCCGCGCCTTGGACTTGGCAAACGTCTCGCTCTCCAGCACGTCGCGCAGATGAATCGTCTCGCGCTCGTGATTCGGCACCTGGATGCCCACCGTGCTTTTGCCGGCCATGCGCTCAATCAGAATGCTCTCCGCCCGCATCGCTAGGCACAGATCGTCGGCAAGCCCGGTCACGCGCGAGTATTTCACCCCCGCCTCGGGCTTGAATTCGTAGGTCGTTACCATTGGACCGGGATTGATCTGCACCACTTGGCCGCGCACATCGAACTCCCCGCATTTCTCCACCAGCACCTTGGCCTCTTCGCGCAGTTCGTCCTCGCGGACCTTCTGCGGACCCTCGCCCGCATGCAGAAGCGTGCTTGGCGGCAGCTTGAAGCCACTCACATTCTTCGGTGCGACGGTCGCCGTGCGCACGTCCGCATCGGCACGGCCATGAATAGCAATCTCGTCCGCCGGTCTCGGCGCTGAAGCTGGCGCAGACTGGTAATCCATAGGCCGTTGTGCGATGGGCTGCGGCTCAACGACGCGCGACTCGGCAAACCGCGCCGCCGCCGGCTGCATGGGAATAACATTTTGCGCGGCAGGCTGCGCCACTGCGGCCGGAACCGGCGAAGGCGCTGTCCCTGCCTCGGCGCGCTCCCAGATGCTTGTCCTCCGCACCTGCTGCGTAATAGGAATCTCTTCTCCGGCTCGCTCTCCGCGCCCAGGCCCAAACCCTGTTGGCTCGGTTTTCGACTGCTCCAAATCCGCCTGCTCCAGAGGCGCCCTCCGGAATGCGGGAATCTCGTCCAGCGGGTCGCCCTCGGCCGTGCGTTTGCGCCGCTTGAAGAACGCCGCGAACAAGCCCGTGCGACGGTTGGAGTGTTCCGCCTCGGCCTCCAGGCCGTCGGGGATAAACTGCAGCGCCGGCGCCGCGGCATTCTCTTCGGCAATCTCTTCTTCGCGCTGCAGCCGCAGTTCTTCTCTCTGCTCCGCGCGCTCCTCCCGCCAATTCCGCCAGCGGTCAAGCCAGCTGCGCAGGTGCAGCCAGTAGTTTTCCAGCGATTCCTTGACCGCCCAGAAGCTGATCGCGGAAGCAAAGTAGAGTCCCGTCGCGGCCAGCACGGCGGCCACAATCCACGCCCCCTGGATGTTCAGATAACCCACCAGCAGGCCAGCCATCAGCCGTCCCACCACGCCCTCCACCGGCAACACATGCAGCCAACGCCAGTGCCACGGCATCAGCCCAAAAACGGCGGGCAGAAAGGCCAGCGCCAGCACTGTGCCGCTCCAGCGCAGCAGCGGCGAGCCGCTGGGGCGCGAGCGCATCCAGGTCCAACCGGTCCCCCCCAGCCAAAGTGGCAGCAGAAAGGCCGTCAAGCCAAGCGATTGCAGCATCAGATCGCTGATATAGGAGCCGAACAGACCAACCCAATTGTGCGGCTTCACCACATCGGTAGCCGTATTCAGCGAAGGATCGGAAGCATTCCAGGTAGCCAGCGCCAGTAGCACCAGCAGCGAAACCAGCACCAGCACAAGCCCCAGGAATATGTTTGCGGGGCGGCTGCGCGTCGGCGACAAAACAATGCGTATCGGCTTCATGACGAGGCAATTCCGCTCGAAGTCCACCGCGTGCCAATTTCCGGCGCGTTTGTCCCGGCGAACTGGTCTTCAGCGGCGGGAAAAATCCCAGAGCAGCCTTTATTATCCCCGCCCGCAAGACGGATTCCGGGCAAAACAAAGCGGGGGGAACCATCGTGTCCACCCCCGCTTAAATGCAACCCGGTCCTAGCGTGCTCAACTGCCCATGAACTTGCTCCCCCAAATCAGCAGCGCGCCGCCTAACAGGATGCGGTAGATCGCAAACATGGTGAACCCATGCTTGCGCACCCAGTAGAGAAACCACTCCACCACGCCCAGCGCCACAATAAACGAAACCACCAGGCCGATCACCAGAACGATCCAGCGCTCAGGATTCATCACCACGCTCGCCGCGGCAACGGCGCCAGGGACAGACTTGCTGGGATGAATCTCCTTCAGCAGGTCCCAGCCAGTCGCGGCGATCATCGTCGGAATGGAAAGCAGAAAACTGAACTCCAGCGCTGTCGGCCGGTCCAGGCCCGCCAACTGCCCGGCGGCAATGGTCGACATCGAACGCGAAACCCCAGGAAAAACCGCCGAAAGAGTCTGGCAAAGCCCGATCCAGATAGCCTGAGGCAGCGTCATCTCTTCCACGTGAGTCGTGCCCGCGTCAAAGCGGCTGGCACGGATATCCACAATCCACATCACGATGCCGCCAATCAGCAGAGCAAGCGCCATCGCGGTCAGGCTGCCCAGGTTCTTCTCGCTCCATTTGCGCAGCAGCAGAGCCGGAACCGACGTGCAAACAAAAGCGGCCATCGTCAGTGAAATCGGATGGTTCAGCCAGGTACGGCGGCCATTGTCGCCGTGCGGAAACGTGCGCATAAACTCCACAATCCGGCTCAGAAACAAAAGGCACAGCGCCAGAATCGCGCCCGCCTGAATCACGATCGAGTACATCGTCCAATAGGCGTCATCCAGCGGAATCCTCATCAGCGCTTCGGTAATGCGCAGGTGAGCCGTCGAACTGACCGGCAAAAACTCGGTCAGGCCTTCCACAATGCCCAACAATATGGACTGAATATACGGATTCAAACTGCCTCCAAAGGATGGTCACAGTACACCTGAAAGCGAGATTTACACCTCACTGCAGGTCGATGCCATAGACGGGAATGCCTTCATCCAATTTGTACACCAGTGTCCCCGCCCGCCACGCGTAATCTGTTGCCGCAAAGTGTTCTTTTAGCTTCGCTGCCAGTTCATGAGCGTGATTTTTGGCATTCTCGCTTTTTTTGTCATCGCCGGTGGCGGCAAACATGTCCTTCAGCACCGCCTGGCGATAGACAGCCTCGTACAGTGCACGTGCCGTGCGCGGCCCATCCGGGTGTTCATCGGCATACTTCTCATAAATCTCGGACTCCCTTTCCGGGCACTGCGTTGATCCCTGCCAGTCTCCGCACAACTTGTTGTCGATCAGATCGAAGGCCGCAAGATCCGCCCAGCGCGTATGCGGATACTGTTTGATCACCTTCTTCAGCCCATCATCGTCCATCTGCTCCCTCATGTTCGGGTCCTTATCGTGGGAGGAGCGAAGCGTCGAGTTGTCGGCCTTTTCAATCTGCCATTCGATATCGGCCGCCCGCCATTGTGCCTCCGGCGCCAGCGGCGAATTGGAGAACATCTCATACAGCCGCCGGTAAAGTAGCCGCGCGCTCTGGGCAGCATTCAGCGGGCCGCGCGGGTCCGACGCCAGCGACTCCTGGTTGGCCGCCGCCCCCATCAAAATCTGGTCGCCATTCGGCGTAGTTTCCAGCACAATCCCCTTGCCCTGTATCCAACCGGAAATCGGAGGCGGCGTATCATCGCTGCCAATCAGCGGTGTGTCCCGGTCATTCTGCAATTCCTGAATGTCGGTGTTCGCGTAAACGCGCATCCACGGCCCGCTCTTCTCAACCATCACCATCTCGCGGCCAATCTGTACCTTGTCGATCTTTTGCGAGTTCAGGTCCGGCGCAACGTAGAGCCACGTCACGCGCAGAGCTGTCGCGCGCGGCCCGGCCAACGGCTTTTCCAGTTGTGGACCCTTCTTCTGGCCAAAAACAGGCAACGCGACGCAGAACAGCGCCAGTACGAAAACAAGCACGCGGAGGACGGGGATTCGAGGCTTCATCGCTGCTGAAATCATAGTCGAACGACGTTACAGTCCGGTTTCCGTAAGCACTGCGGCCAGCATTGCCGGGTCCACATTCCCGCCGCTGACAATCGCCACAGCCCTTCGATAATCCGGCAGCTCCGCCGCATGAAACAGCAGCGCCGCCACCGGCACAGCACCGCTCGGCTCGGGAACCAGCCGCGTCGTAGCCACAATCGCCCGCATGGCGGCCCGAATCTCCGCCTCGGTCACCGTAATAATTCCATCCACAAACGCCTGAATGTGCGCAAAATTCCGCTCGCCCACGCTCTGCGTGCGCAGTCCGTCGGCAATCGTCCTGCTCGTCAACTCCGCCCCCCACGTCACTATCTTCCCAGTCCGGAAACTCTCCGCCGTGTCCGCGGCAAGCTCCGGCTCAACGCCAAACACCTTCGCTTTGGGAAGCAATTGCTTCACCGCCGCAGCCACACCGCTCAGCAATCCGCCGCCGCTCACCGGCGACAGAACCAGATCCACCTCCGGCCACTCCTCCACAATCTCCAGTCCGCAAGTCCCCTGCCCGGCAATGATCTGCTCATCGTCGTAGGGCGGAATGACCACATAGCCGTGTTCCCGCACCAGCTTCTCGGCCATCGCCAGCCGCTCGCTCGAAGCCACGCCCACATCCACCACCTCGGCCCCCAGCGCCAGCGTCGCCGCCCGCTTGATTGCCGGCGCGTTCGACGGCATCACAATCACCGCCTTCGCGCCCACCTCCCGCGCCGCATAGGCCACCGCCTGCGCATGGTTGCCGCTCGAGTAGGTAATCACTCCGCGCGCAATCTCGTCCGCGGTGAGCTGCAGAATCTTGTTGGCCGCCCCACGCATCTTGAACGCGCCAATCGGCTGCAGACTCTCCGCCTTCAGCCGTATCTCGCGCGGCAAACCGTATCCCGCCACTCCCGCAAACGGAGCCCGCACCAGCGGCGTCCTCACGGCAACATGCGCAATCCGCGCCGCCGCCGTCCGAATCGTCTCTAGCGTAACCAGCTTTCCTGCCTCAGCGCTCACTTTCAAACCTCGCCGCTATTCTGTTGCGTTTCGCGGATGCGGCTATCCAACTCAACAGTATCTCCCATCGGCGTGGCCTTATCGAACTACCCTCGCCGCCACAAAAAAACGCGGCAGCCGAAGCCGCCGCGCTTTCAATCATTTTCGTCTTTCCGTTAGAAGGTGAACTTGGCCGCCACCTGCAGCTGGCGCGGTCCGTAGAGGTTGCTGGTCGTCGTGCTCTTTGCGTTGAACGCCGTCGCGCCAGTGCCCGCGTACGGGCTAAAGCAGCCCTGCAGCGAGGAGTTGGAGGGAGCCGCGCCCGTTGCCGAGCAAGTCACCTTGCTGCCCGAGGGCAGGGTGATGGAGCTTGTTGACGTCGAGTAGGTGCCATAGCTGCTGTTCACGCCCTGAACGATGGTCTGGTTCAGGAAGTTGAACGCATCAAGGGTCAGATCAAGCGACATGGCCTCACGGATCGCGAATTTGCGCGCCAAGCGAAGATCCGCGTCGTTCCACTTCGGCATGGGAATACTGTTGCGACCGACGTACGGCGGACGGCCGTTGGTGGGCGAACCGGAACCAGAACTGATCGCGCCGCCATAGATGCCGCCATCGGCTGCATAGCTGGTGGATGAGGTCGAACCGGAGTAGATCGTGGAGCCCGACAACCCCAGATAAACCGGCTGGCCGCTGGACGCGATCTCGCTGCCGGAGATCGACCAGCCATTGACCAGCGCGCGCGCCAGTTGGTTCGGCATGCTGAAGGTAGGTTGATAAACGAACGTAAGCGTCATGCGATTGCGGATGTCGGTGTCCGACTGGCCGTTTTCGCCCTTGATATTGTTCGGATCGAGCGGCACATCGCCGCCGTAGAACGTGCCGTTGGCGCCGCCCACCTGGCCCGTATCGGATGCATGAGCCCAGGTGTAGTTGCCCACAAACTCCAGACCGTTGGCAAAAGGTTTGCGGACGGTGGCAGCAAGCGCGTTGTACCAGGTGTTCGCCACGCTGAAACCCGTGTTGAACGTCGCAAGCTGCGATGGATCGTTCTGCGGCTTGTTCGCCACCACGTAGCGGCGGTCGGTCGGCAGGTAGACGGGAACCGTCATCTGCTTCACCAGATTCCCCTGGGCGTCAAGAACGTTGTAGGTCTTGATGCCGCTCGGCTTCTGGCCAATCAGCTGCGAGTCGACAAACACGGGCAACCGCATGCCGCGGGTGCCAATGTAGCCGATGCTCAGCGAAAGCTTGCCCGGCAGCAACTGCTCGATCGCAAGATTCATTTCGTGCGCATAGGGCGGCACAAAGTTAGGATCCAGACCGTGGAAGCTCTGCGAACCAAGAACACTGGGACCAAGGATGCTGGGTACCGTGCCGCCCGCCGGAGTGAGCGCCGTCGAAAGCGCTGGGCCAGTGGGCAGGAACGGCACATTGGGATATTGCATAGTGGTGGAAGGCACAAACGAAGAGCCGCAGCTCGATTTGCAACCTGAGTAGTTGTAGTTCACCTGAACCACGCCGTTCTCTACGCGCATCGCATAGTAGGTGGAACCCTGGTTCAGCGCGGTGTAAATGCCGTATCCGCCGCGAAGCACCGTTCCCGGCATTACCTGATAGCTGAAGCCGAAGCGCGGAGAGATGCGGTTGGCTACGTTCTTGATGGTCTGGGTGTAAAGATTCGAGATCGGCTGGTAGTTGTTGTTCACCAGGCCCGGCGGCGGAGTGATCTGGAGGTCGTAGCGAACCCCGACGTTGATCGTCAGCTTGCGGTTCACCGACCACGTGTCCTGCGCGAACATGTCGTACATGTTCATCCAGAAGTCGTCCTTGCCCTGCGTGCCTGCAGCCTTATTCACCTGGTCTACGGTCTGCACGAACGAATTGTAGTGATACCCGGCGTAAGGATCGGTATTGCCGCTCTGGCCCTGGAAGGCGTCCGAGATCCAGTCGGCGAACTGCGTAGCATTGTTGGAGTCGCTGTAGCCGTAGAGACCACCACCCTGGTAGAGGTTGATCATCACCTCGTGGACGTTGTTGATGTCGCCGCCGAACTTGAGCGTGTGCCGGCCCTTGGCCCAGCTGAATACATCCGAACCCTGAATGCGATGCTCATCGGGCTCCGCAATACGCGGTAGCGCATTCGGCATGCCGAAGGTCAGCACGCCAACCGCAACGGAAGGTGCCGCGTCGTTGGCGCCGGCAGTCTCAAGATCGCGGCCCCACTGCCCGTGTACCTGATTCACCATGCTGTTGTTGATCGTGGTCGTCAAGCCGCCTACAAGAAAGCGCTCGTGATAGTAGGTCGGGCCGTTCGTTGACGGCGAGCTGTTGGAAATCGTCGGCGTGGCCGAGTAGCCATTGGTAGACGTGAAGTTGGCAAAGTTGAAGTCCACAAAGGCGTCGTTCTTCGAGTTGATGTGGTAATCGAGACGCGGGAAGAACAGATCCTGCTTGGCGTAGCGCGACGGCGCTGCCTCACCCATGTTGATCAGGAACTGAATGCCAGCCGTGCACATCGTCGGCGTGATCGTCGCCGGGCACTGCGTCGGCGAAATGATCGTGCCGGCGCTGTTGCCAGCCGTAGGCGTCAGCGTGATCGTGTTCGTGTTGTAGTAAAGTGCGCGCCCCACCTTGCGGAAACCGTCATAGGTGAAGAAGTAGAACAGCCTGTTCTGGATCAGGGGGCCGCCCACCGAACCGCCAAACTGATTCTGCTGGTGAACCGGCTGCGTCAGCAGCGTTTTCGCCAGCAGAGGAGTGCTGGATGCGCTGCCGTAAAGTGCATTCCACTTGCTGTACGGATCAAGGGCATTCAGATCCGGATAGCGCAGGTAATAGAACAGGTCGCCATGCAGACTGTTGGTGCCGCTCTTGGTGATCGCGTTTACCTGCCCGCCCGCTGCCTGACCAAACTCCACCGAGTAGTTCGAGGTCTCGGCCTGGAACTCCTTGATCGAATCCACCGAGTAAACGTACGGCGCGCCGCTGGCGCGTCCGCGCGCCTCGGCAAACAGCATCTGGTTGTTGTTCGCGCCGTCCACGTAGTTCTGGTTATAGAGGCCGCTGATGCCGTGGAAGCTGATCAGGCCCGAGGTGCCATCCTGAGTTACAGCCGGGGTCAAAAGCACAAAGCTCGACCAGTTGCGGGCGTTGACCGGAAGGTTCTGCACCATGTGCTGGTCCATCACCTGGGAGACTTCAGTCTTTTGCACGTCGAGAATCTCAGGGGCCGCCTGGACTTCAACCGTCGTGGTCGCCGAACTCACTTTGAGAGTGAGGCCAACAGTCAGCGTCTGGCCCACCACAAGAGTCACGCTCGACACTTCGACCTTGCCAAAGTTAGGGGCCGTCGCACTCACCTTGTAGTGACCTGGCTGCAGGAACGGCGCGTTGTAAATGCCGGCGCTGTTCGAGGTGTAGTTGTGGCTGACGCCCGTATCGATGTTGGCCACCGTCACGGTTGCACCGGGTATCACTGCCCCGGCTGCGTCAGAAACGGTTCCGTTGATCGTACCTGCTCCCGACGTTTGCGCTAACGCGGTAACGCCTGTAATAGCAAGAAAGAACGCAGTCATGACCAGCACGGCAAAAAACCGCTGGGGACAAAGACGCTGTAGCTTCTTCATATTTGGCTCTCCTAAAAATGAGATCATCGTAATCTGAAAGTCTGAAAGTGTTTTAATCGTAACACGCAAATACATTACATAAAAGAACTTATGGACTCTTTGTTGTCTTTCACAAAGCGCGCGAAAATGCAATGGTGTGAACAAGATTACAGTTTCATAAAATGAAAGTTTTTCCTGTTGCTTGAATAGAAAATCCTGCCCATGCTCATTTTCTAGCGAACGTGGATGAACCGCTCCTCAATAAATTGTCATAGTCGTGTAAATCGTTTCGAGACGCCTCCGCTCCCCTGCGAAAAGCCCTCCGGGACGCCCGCTTGGACCGGGCCTGGCACGTCATCTATCGACAGAATCTGAAGCGCTTATTCGTACGCCAGTGCGTCGATCGGATCTTTCCGCGCCGCCATCCAGGCCGGATACAGGGCACCGCACAGCGCGCCGGAAAATGCGATCACTGCTCCCTTGACGATCCACCCCCCGGTCAGTTGGAAAGAAAAGGACGGAAACTGGAAACTCAGAAACTCGCGGACTCCGTAAGTGGCCGCAATCCCCACCAGAACGCCGGCAACAGCAAGCATCGCGCACTCGCGCAGCACCACGCCTACAACGGTCGCCTTTGAGGCGCCCATCGACTTCAGTATTCCGATCTCCCGCGTGCGTTCCAGGACCGCCGTGTACATCGACTGGAAAATCACCAGAAAACCCACAATAACGGCAATCGTAATCACGACATTGAGCGCCAGATTGAAGGCCGGGAGCCGCGCCGGAGTGTACATCGAGAGGATGTCCTCCATCGACTGCACACGATAGCCTTCCAGGCCCTTGGTTGATTCAATCTCGTGCCGAATCGCGCCGTCATCGGCCGTGCTATCGCTCTTGATATAAATGACGGACGCTTTGCCGTCCGAGCCCGTCAGCGCGCCCAGCGTTTCAATCGGCACCATCCTGCGCCCGCCCCGGCCGCTCTCCACGATGCCGCAGATCCGGAACTTGTGGTGCAGGCTTTGAATCGTGATCGTCTCGCCCACTTGGTGCCCACCGCCCGTCTTCGCCCACACATCGTCCACAATCACGTCGTATGGTCCCTGGAAAGGGCCACCCGCAATCCACGTGAACGGCTTGAGCGCGTTGAAGCTGGCATAGTCGATCCCGTACAGAATCTCGAGCGAATCGCCCATCGAAAAGGTTTGCATCACGGGTGAAGCCACTGCTACGTGCGGCAAAGTGCGCAAAAAATCCGCCAATTTCGCCGACATGGGCGCGCCGCTCATCCCGTTCATGAAGCTCGCGTTCGAGGGGCTCACCACTAGATCCGCGCCAATGCCGTTCGTGCGCTGCTTCTGGTCGTTCAGCATACCCATGAAGATCGCGACAATCGAAAGAATCATGACGACTTCGATCGCCACCGCCAGTACGCTGATAATCGAGCGCAGCGGACGGTGGATCAGATTGGCAATGATGAGCTTGTTCATTCTTGAGCCTGGTTCCAGCCTTTGTTCGGGTTCTTGTTCAGGGCAGGACAAATCTGCCCAGGAAGATCCCTCGTCTTCAAGGGTAACAGCCTCCACAAGTCGGACAGCGCGCCACCCGCAATGCCCGCACAGGCATCCGTTGGCTTCCTCACTCAGGCAAGCCCGGCGCGCGTGGCCAGACCTCTTATCCAAAACCGAAAATGTTTACCAATCATGCTCATCTTGCTGAAAATAAACACCAAAAAGGTTGACGTCTTTGACCGCGCCTGAAAACCGGGTTTATTGTTATAGAGGTAAATCGCTTTGGGCTCTTTCCAGGTTTTGGTGCCAAATGGGAAACTTTGGAGAAGACCTGCGCATGGAGCGGTTGTCCCGCGGCATTGCGCTGGAACACATTACCGCGATCACCAAAATCAGCCAGCGCCACCTGGTCGCACTGGAAGAGGAGAAGTTCCGCCTCCTTCCCGGCGGCATCCTCAGCAAAGGCATTGTGCGCGGTTACGTTGGCGCTCTCGGCCTCGACGAGCGTGACTGGACCGACCGCTACCTCAAGGCCTATTACGCATCGGGCCAGGTGCTCGACGACGACTGCGGCTGGGCCGCTTTCGCCTCCAACGTAGGAAAAGCCCGCATCCTTCGCCGCGATGCAACCGAGGCCCGCCTGCGCTGGATCGGCGCAATTCTGCTGTTCCTCGCTGTCACCGCCGCTGCCTACCTCGCTTTTCGCTATTACGGCCTGCAGGCTGGATGGTGGCCTTCGCTTCTGCCCTTCCACGAGGCTCACGCCGCCCTCCACTCCGCATTCTCCGCGGCTCGCGCGCTGGTCGCCCACGTCCTGGTCCTGGTTGCCCGCTGATCCAGTCTGCCCATCCATGAATCCGTCTTAGCAATTCAAAGACCCTCACGCCCCCTTGAGCGCGCATTGTCTGCCGTTCGCTCAAGATTCTTTGCCCTCGCACCCCCACCCCAATTAACATACAAGGATGCACAGTCAGGCCTTGGCCTGCTGGTGCAAGCGCGCCACCGACGCCGGCAAAAAAGCGAAACTGGGCACATGCAATTCAGAGCTCGGCAAGCAGCACATCCCAGCCAGCCATCGCGCCGCGCAGCCAAATCGAATCCCTTCAATGGGCAGGAGTCTGAAGTTGAGCGATCGTTTCTTGTTTACCTCCGAGTCAGTCACTGAAGGCCATCCCGACAAGATTGCCGATCAGGTCTCTGACGCCATCCTGGACGCATGTCTGGAGCAGGACCCCTACAGCCGCGTTGCCGCTGAAACCCTCACGGCTACCGGGCTCGTCGTCATCGCAGGCGAAATCACCACCAAGGCCTACGTCGATTTCCAGAGCCTCGTCCGCGGCGTTATTGCCTCCATCGGCTACGACAACGCCCTCTACGGCTTCGACTCCAACACCTGCGCAGTTATCTCCACCATCAATAAGCAATCAGGAGACATCGCCCAGGGTGTGGACACCGGTGGCGCCGGCGACCAGGGAATGATGTTCGGCTATGCCTCCAACGAGACTCCCGATCTGATGCCCACCGCCATCTCGCTGGCCCACAAACTCTGCCTCCAGTTGACCGCGGTACGAAAGAGCGGAAAGCTCGCCTACCTGCGCCCCGACGGCAAGAGCCAGGTCACCGTCGAGTACGACGAAAACTTCAAGCCCGCGCGCATCGACGCCGTCGTCATCAGCAGCCAGCACGCTGAGAGCGTCACCAACGAAGAGCTGCACGCAGACATCCTCAAGCACGTCATTCAGGCTGTGCTCCCCGCCAATCTGCTCGACGAGCACACCAAATACCACATCAATCCCACCGGCCGCTTCGTCATCGGCGGGCCCATGGGCGACTCCGGTCTCACCGGCCGCAAAATCATCGTTGATACCTACGGCGGCGCGGGCCGTCACGGCGGCGGCGCATTCTCCGGCAAGGACCCGACCAAGGTTGACCGCAGCGCGGCCTATATGGCCCGCCACATTGCCAAGAACATCGTTGCTGCTGGTCTGGCCGAGCGCGCTGAAGTCCAGCTCGCCTACGCCATCGGCGTCGCCGATCCGGTCAGCGTCCGAGTAGAAACCTTCGGCACCGGCAAAGTCGGCGAAGCCAAGCTCACCGAACTGGTCCGCAAGAACTTCTCGCTTACGCCCAAGGGCATTATCGAGAGCCTGAATCTTCGCCGCCCCATCTACCAGAAGACAGCTGCCTATGGACACTTCGGCCGCACCGATCCTGATTTCACATGGGAGGCAACCGACAAGGCAGCCACCCTCGCCGAACAGGCCGGTTTGAAGGCTGTCGCAGCCAAGTAAACCCATCCTGCAACATCACGCTCCAAAAGCATTGGGACCCATCGCAAGATGGGTCCCAATGCTTTTTCCCCTCCCCCGCGTCCATGTCTTAGAATTCTCCCTGGCGCCTCCACGCCTTTCCTGCACGCCTTTCTTCAAGGAGATACTCATGCGCTTTGCCTGTCTTGCCGCTCTCGTCCTTGGTACGGCCACTCTCGCCGCCGCGCAGACTACCGCCCCGTGGACCTACCTGGGCAGGACCGGCCCGCTCCGCTGGGGCAAGCTCGACCCAGCCTACGAGACCTGCTCCCGCGGCAATCAGCAATCCCCCGTCGACATTCGCGGAGCACAGCTCAACAAAGCGCTGCAGCCTATCGAGTTTCACTACATCGCCGGCCCCGTCACGCTCGAGAACGACGGACACACCATCGTGGTCCACGTAAACCCCGGCAGCTACATCGTGGCCAATGGCGTCCGCTACAACCTCGTCGAGTACAGCTTCCACCATCCCAGTGAGGGAGCCGTCAAAGGTAAGCTCACCGACATGAGCGTCCAGCTGGTCCACAAGAGCGACGACGGTAAACTGGCCATCATTGCCGTGCGTCTCATCGAGGATCAGAACCGGCCCAACGCCATCCTCGCCATGCTCTGGCCAAACCTGCCCACTCGCGCTGGCCAAACTGAAAAGGTAACGAACATGGTCAACCCCGGCGGCCTGCTCCCGGCCGACCACGGTTATTGGACCTATATGGGTTCGCTCACCACGCCGCCTTGCACAGAGGGCGTCCGCTGGTTCGTCTTCGAGCAGCCAATCACTGTCGGCCGCAGTCAGTTGCGTGACTTCGCCGCGATCTTCAAAATGAACACGCGCCCCGTACAGGACCTGAATGGCCGGCGCATTGAAGCCAACCAATAACAAACCGCGCACCAGCCTATCCCGGCGCCAATGCCCCGCGCCCCATCCATTCGCCTTGTTTCCGGCGGAAGGTTGGAATAGCAATGAGGGGAATCTTGCCTTTTACCGCCCCATGGGCACAAAATCCAAAACCAGCCCCGCGCCCCCGTCCAGCACAGTCGCCTTCATGCCGCTCAGATCCGTCACCAGATAGTGCGCGGCGTCCAGTGCCTCCACCGGATGCGAAAACATAGTCGCCACCACGGTGCAGCCCGCAGCCCGCCCCGCCTGGGCGCCCGAAGACGAGTCTTCGAAAACCACGCACTCCTCTGGCGCGATCCCCAGCAGCGCCGCTCCAGCCAGAAACGGCTCAGGATGCGGCTTGCCTCGCGTCACAAACTCCGCCGCAACCAGCCGCTCCGGCACCCGAACTCCGCCTGCGGCCATCCGCGCCCGCGCCAGCCGCTCCGTAGCGCTGGTCACAACCGTCCAGCAATCCGCCGGCAGCGCCGCTAGCAGATCCAGCACTCCAGGCAGCACCGCCAGTCCTTCATTGTCCGCAATCTCCAGGTCTTCAATAATCTTCAGTTCCGCCTCGGCGTCCAGGTCCGGCCGCAGCACGCCAATGGTGTCAATCGCGCGGCAGCCATGCGCAACCTGGCAAGCGTGCTCAGCATCCATCCCGCGCAACTCCGCCCACTTCGACCAACTGCGCTCCACCGACCCTATCGACGAAACAAGAATCCCGTCCATGTCGAAAAGAACGCCCTTGCAGCGGATCTGCGCAGAAACGGAAGAATTTGAGGGAGTCGTGGAGAGAGAAGAAGCCATGGCTTCATTCTACCGGGAGGCGCTTCAGTTCTTTTTCCCCGGCGCCACACTGGGCGCGCCAAAGCTTGCCTTCGCCGGAGTCCCGAACGTCACCGTGGCGTCCACAGTCCGCTTGCGGCCCCCTTGCGCCACTTCATTGGTACCCAGCGCAATCTTGCCGTTTGCAATCGTTGCGTCCCCGCTCCAGCGATCGAATCGCGTCAGCGCCGCCGGAACCGCTCCGCCAGCAGCGGTCTCCGAACCAATCGAACCATGCCGCCACTCAAAGTGCAGCGCGCCCTTCGCCGAGCTGGCCAAATCCTCGCCCGCATAGCCAGAGAGCTCAATGTTTCCATTCGCGTCGATCGTTCCGCCCCGCCACGTCTCGCCCACCAGTTGCCCCACCGCGGTCGAAGTCAGCTTCGTCAACACTCCGCTGAACACGTAGTCAGGCTTGGTCCCGGAAATGAACGTGCCGGATCCCTGTAGGCTTCCGCCCAGCACTGCGGCATCAAGGCTCGCAATCTCGGCCCCGGCCGGTCCAAGATTAAGCGTCACCACCGCATTCTTCAGCGTCACCGGCCCCAGAACCAGAGCGTCGGCCATCACCGTTCCCTCAAGGCGCGGCCACACTGGCACAGAGGAAGGATGCAGCCGGTCAATCAGATCGGACAAGAGCGTGCCCTTTTCATGCGCGCCCAGAATGGCCGCCTGTACCGTCGCCGCATCCAGTTCGCCAAATTGCATCTGGAAATGCGGAGTGCAGCTCTCGGGCGCAACGCAGTTCGCCGGCACCGTCAAGCTCGCCGTCCCCTTCAATGGGCCGTAGGAAAAAACCACCGGATCCCACTGGCTTTCGCCAATGCCTCCGGCAAGGTTCACATGCAGAGTTGCCTCTGTAATTTCCACGTGGTTCGCCAGGTAATCGGCCTTCCAATTGGCGTTGCGCAAAGTCACCGTTCCGCTCAGGCTGTCGGAGGATGGAATCTCCGGTGCCCCTGCTTCCGGTTTTGTCTGTGCAGCGTGACTTCCCACTCTCTGCGGGGTTTCCGCCGCCGGAAGCGCCAGCGGCACGCTACCTGCAAATGTCTCGCCGATCGGCATCCATGGGCCCGTCGCGTCCAGGTCAACGGTCAGCGGATCGCCCGCCAGCGCATTCAGCCCGTCAGCCCCTTGCACGCCTGCCGCATGAGCCAGCTCCCTGCTCCGCGCAATGCTGGCCTGTCCCCGCAGCCGCACATCGTAGCCTTTGGCCTCCAGCAGCACATTCGCCGTAAGCGGAGTCGCTCCGCCCATGGGAATCGCCACCGTTCCTGCAAGCACCGGCGTCTCGCCCGGCGTCATCGCTGCCGGCGCAAGCACCAACTTCGGCGCCTGGATCGGCTGGCTCAGCCCGCCTCCGCTTAGCGCAAATCCATTCACGGTAAAGCTGCCAGTAAGCTGCCCTTCCGTCTCTGGACCCCGCCCGCCTGCGCCCGTCTTGCCTGCCGCCGCAGCCTTCCCCGGCTTTTTCGGCGCGCCATTTCCTGCTGCAGCCGCATCGTAGCTGATCTTGCCGCTCGCCGTGCCCGCCGCCTCCAGGCCAGGGTCGACCCCGCTGCGCACAGTCCGCAGCGCATCCAGGCCCGCAGCCACGGGAATTCGATCCAGCTCCACCGAAAAGCGCGGCAATCCACCGCTACCCGGCAAATCCCCTGCCAGGCGAACGTGCCCGTCGCCCAGCGGCGAGTCGCATACCAGCTTCTCTACCGCGCGCGCCGAGTAATGGTAAACAAAACCGCAGTTGGCATCGAAATCCATGGATACCGCCGGAGCGAATTCGGCCCGGTGAACTCCACTGGCTCTCAGCCTGGTCTTGATTTGCGCAGACTCGGCCGTCCCGTCCAGATGCACTTCCCCGCGCAGATCGCCGCGCCACCCGGCGTCGGAGCCCGTCACAAGTCGCGTAAGTTGCCCAAGCTGAGCCTCACGCCAATCCAGGTCCAGGTGGACAGGCATATGGTGCAAATCCGGAGCCCGCCGCGCGCTTGCCTCCAGTTCCACAATCCCCGTGTCGGCCTGGTTCAGGCTCACATCGGTGCGGGCTGGTTGTCCGCGCAGCCTTATCCGCCACTCGCCCGGATTCTCCTGCCAGAACGAAACATCCGCATCCACCAGAGAAAACGGCAGCTTTTCAACGCCATTCTTGAAATTGATGCGCGAATTGGTTGCCGCAAGATACGGCAGCGGCGTCACCCTCTCACCGCCAGACGCCCCCGGACCCGTCTTCGCGGCCGCCGTCTGCAATAGCGACTCCAGGTTCCAGCGTCCGTCCGCTATCCGCACCAGGTTCAGGCTGGCCTCGTCCACGCTCACTTCGCTGATCTCCAGCCGTCCCCGCCACAAAGACAGCAGCCGGACCGACGCAGTCACCTCGTTGGCATGCAGCAGCGGCTCGGCGCCAAACTCCGGCTTCTCATCCACCGTCAGATCGTAAAGAACAAAGCCCGGCCACGGCAGCAGCCTTACCCGCACCGACGACAGCCGCACCGGCCTGCCCAGCGACGATGCCATCAAACTCGTAATGCGATTCTTGTAGCGGCTCACGCTCAGGAACGGCGGCCCAATTAGCACCACCAGAATGGCCACCAGCGCCGCCAGCGCCAGCCACCAGCGCCTGTGCTGTCTTCGCCGTCCTAGCTCGTCTTCCGTCATGGTCTTTCCTATAGTATCCGCTCCGGCACGGCTCGCTCAGCGGATCACCTGGAGCGGCACGCTCAGCGAATCACATGGAAAGTCCGCTTCCAGCGCGTGTCGCCGTACAAGTGCAGCACAACATGCCCCATCCATGCCAGATTGTGACCAATCCCGGTTTGCTCCAGCTCGTCCTCAGTCGCCCTCACTGACCACACGTTGAACATGGGCCGGCCAATGATGTTTCCTCTGGGCACAAAGCCCCAGAAACGCGAGTCCGCGCTGTTATGACGGTTATCGCCCATCATGAAGTAGTCCCCCGCCGGAACAACTAGGTCCCCATCCTCGACATGACTGGAAAAATTCGCCGCCCACTCCTCGGGAATCAGATTTCCAGGCTCGGAAATAGGTAGCACCGACGGAAACTCATCGAGAAAATCCATGTGGTTGTCCAGCGTCGTCGCCTGGGCATGCGGCTGGCTCTGCGCTACGCCATCGATAAACACAATCCCGTTCTTCAAATGAATGTGGTCGCCGGGCAGCCCAATCAGCCGCTTCACCAGAATCAGGTACTTCGGCTTTCCGTCTACTTCGTCCGTCACTGGCTTGATGAAAACAACCACGTCGCCGCGCCTCGGCTCCCGATAGCGAACCAGCGGCATCCATTTTGCCCCCGGAGCCAGCGTAATCCGGTCCACCAAAATATGGTCGCCCACCAGCAGAGTCTTCTCCATCGAGCCCGATGGAATCACAAACCCCTGCGCCAGAAACGTGATCGCAAAGATGCAGACCACCAGCACCGTGCAGTAGCCGGCAATCATCTCGAACGCAGTCTCTTCAACCCTGGCGCTCTCTGTATTCAATTCCCGCAGCACTTCGCCTTCCGCCTGCGGAGGCGGCGATTCGTAGACCGGCATCGGCGCATCCGGCGTTTCCTTTTGCGTCATTCCATCGCTCTTGAGAGTTCACAGTAAACGGTGTCCGGTTGGAAGCTGCCAGCGATCAGGATTCTTAACGAGTCCCTGGTTCCTGTCTTTCGCCTCTACCGCACCACGTGCAGCGTCCGCTTCCACCGCGTGTCGCTAAAGAAATGCGTGACCACATGCGCCATCCATGCCACATTGGCGCCAAGCCCGGTCTGCTCGTACGCATCCTCCGACGACTTGAACGACCAGTAGTTGAACAGCGGCCGGCCCACAATATTCGCCCTCGGCACAAAGCCCCAGTACCGCGAGTCCAGGCTGTTGTGCCGGTTGTCGCCCATCATGAAGTACTTGCCCGGAGGAACCACAAGGTCCCCATTCACAATGTACTTGGGAGCAGCCACCGCCCACTCTTCCGTCGAGCTTGAATCGTCGGCCGGAGGAATCGTCGGAAACTCGTCCAGAAACACCTTCTCGCCAGGATTCGCCGGCATCTTCATTCCATCCTTCGGCGGAGCCTGCGCCACGCCGTTGATGATCACAATGCCATCGTGCAAATGAATATGATCCCCAGGAACCCCAATCAGCCGCTTCACCAGATACAGGTATTGAGGCTGCCCAGCGGCATCCAGATCGGGAACCGGCTTGATGAAGACGATGATGTCGCCCCGTCGCGGCTCGCGATAGTGAACCAGCGGCATCCACTTTGCCGAAGGAGCCTCCGTAATCCGATCCACCACCAGGTGGTCGCCCACCAGCAGCGTATTCTCCATCGATCCCGAAGGAATCACAAAGTTCTGCGCAAGAAATGTCAGGATGAACAGGCCCACCACCAGCACCGAACAGATGCTCGCCACCGCCTCGAACGGCGTCTCTTCCACCCCGGCTTCCGGTTCGGGGTTCGCATTGGGCTGGGTGTCGTTGGGCGTCTTCGCGGCCGGCGTTTTCTTCTTTGTCATAGTCTCAGTGAACAGTGAACGGTGGAAATTGGTCACAGGCGAGCGGTCGCGGGTTCCTGCTGATCCCTGTTCCCTGCCTCTAATGCACCACGTGCTAGTGAACCACATGGAAGATGCGCTTCCAGCGTGCGAAACCCGTCAGTATGGCCGATAGTTGCCTGCCGTGTCCGAGTCTATCATCTCCGGCTTTCAGCCCCGCCGGCTGCACATCGGTCGTCGAAGGCCGCCGCAGAGAGAAGTAAATCACCAGAGGCCGCGCCACAATCTCCTGCCGAGGCACAAATCCCCAGTACCGCGAGTCCTTGCTGTGATTGCGATTGTCGCCCATCACAAAATATTCCCCGGCCGGCACCGTCAGCTCCCCGTTCCGCGTCAGGCTCTGCATCTGCGCCCACCACTCGGGGTCCACCTGCGGGTCCGTATACACCCGCGCCGGAAAATTATCGCGGAACTGGCTCGCCGGCGCAGGTTCGAACGCCGCATAGGGCTCCTTCAGCGCCACCCCGTTTATGAACACGCGCCCGTCCGCAATCCGCAAACGGTCTCCCGGCACACCCACCACGCGCTTCACCAGCAGAGGAGGATTCGGATGATGAAACACGACAATATCGCCGCGCTCCACGTCACGATACGGCAGCAGCCAGCGCGTCAAAGCGTTCGATGGCGCATACACCTGCTTGTTGAAAAGCAGAAAGTCGCCCACCAGCAGAGTGTGCTCCATGCTTTCAGAGGGAATCAGCAGGGGCTGCAGCACAAACGTCAGCACAAACAGCGCCACCACCACCGTACGCAGCAACGACGCCACAGCCTCGGGCAGCGTGGGCAACTGCAACCGCAAGTGCGCCAGACCGAACTCCGTCTTGCCCCCGCTCTTTTCCGCAGCACCGTCAACAGGGCTTTCGTGTACGCTGCCAGTTGCGCTCGCAGGCGTGCTCCCCGGCGTAATCGCAGGTGTGCTCATTCCCCTGCCTGTTCCTCCACATTACCACCCATTCCGTTACCGCCCAGCCCGGCATCCTCCGGCCCGCCCGCTTTCGCCGCCATTGCCGTCAGCCGTTCCAGCGCCCGTCGCGCCGCATCCTGCTCGGCGTGCTTCTTGGTGCTGCCCGTTCCCCGAGCCAACGGCTTGCCCGGCTGTCCGGCCTCCACCATAAGACGAACTTCCACCAGAAACCGTTTGCGATGGTCGGGCCCGCTCTCGCTCTTCACCCGGTAAACTGGCGTTCCCGCGCGCTCGCCCTGCAACCGCTCCTGCAGCGCAGATTTATAGTTGCCCAGCGCCGCCCCCGAACGCAACTCCTCGGCCAGTTGCTCGGCAGCCTCGCCCATCACCTTGCTGTGCGCAAACACCCGCACCGGCTCCAGGCCACCGTCAAGAAACAGCGCCCCGATCACCGCCTCCATCGAATTCGAAAGCACCGTGCTCTTGCGCCGCAGCCCAGCCTTGTCCTCGCCCCGGCTCAGCCGCAAGTGCCGTCCCAGTCCAATCGCCTCAGCCACCTTTCCCATATGCTGCCGGCTCACCAGTTGCGCCCGAACCCGCGTCAACTCGCCCTCGTGCCAATCCCGATGCAGTTCAAACAGCGCCTCAGCAACCACCAGCCCCAGCACTGCGTCGCCCAGAAACTCCAGCCGCTCGTTGTCGCCGCCCGCGCCGTTCCACGCCCCGTTTCCCGCCTCGCCCGCAGATTCCGTCCCGGTCTCATGCGGCGGTTTCTGGTCCACTCGCTCCTGCGCCAGCGACCTGTGCGTCAACGCGCGCACCAGCAGTTCACGCGTCCTGAACGCATGCCCCAATTCGGTTTCAAGTTCCGCCAGAATCGCTTCCACCTGCGCCTCGCCTGCCCGCCTCGCCTGCCTGCCTCGCCTGCCTGCTCGCCTTGTATGCAATCCGCGGGGGCAACGCAGCACCCAACCTGTTAATGGAAGAGTGCCCTGCGTTCGCACAAAACAGCCTGCTTGCGCCAGCCGTTGACTACTGCGGCCTGCCCGTCCCGTCTTGCCCCGGTGTTCCACCCACCACCTTGCCCGGAGGAACCGGCCCTGGGTCATCCCCAGCCGCATCCTCGTCGCAGGTGTGCCCGTTCACCGAATACGCGTTCTTCACCCCGCGCTCGGCCGCTAGCCGCGTATCCTCCTGCCCGTCGCGCACCGTCAGAGCCAGCTTGTACTCCGACAATGCCTCGTCCCGCTTGCAGTCCAGGTCAAGCATCCGCCCAAGATAAATGTGCGACCACGCCAGCAGCCTGTTTTCCTTGGCCGTCGCCAGCGTCTTCTGGAAGTCGTCAAGCGCCTGCTCCGGATGCCCCGTCATCGCCGACGCCCGCGCAAGAATGAACCACGCCCGCGCTTTCTCCGCCTTCACATCCGCCGTGTCGCTCGTTTCCGCCAGCACCTTCTGCGCCATCGCGCTCGCACCGGCCACGTCGCCGTTTGAAAGCCGCGCCTCGGCCAGGTCCATCCCCATCAGCTTATGCGGCTTGCTCTGCTCCAGCACCTCCGCATCGGCTACCTTGTCAAACTCCGTCTGCCGCGCACGATGCACCTGCTGGTCAACATCCATGCTGTAAACCATCTCGCCGATCGTGTCCTTCAACCCCGCCGGATTTTTCTCAAACTGCAGCATCTGTTCGTAGAAGTACTGCGTCAGCACAAATCCCTGACGCATGTCGTGCTGCACCGTGGCCACCCGCACGCCTTCCTGCTTCTGCTCCACTGCCTGCCGCTCGTGCTGGTAGATCGGCAGTTGCGAGCGGTCCACATCCGCGGGCATCTTGTAATCGGGAATTCCCGTGTCCATCGTCCGCGCCTCAATCGCCTTGATCAGGCACTCCACCGTCAGTGGAACCGTGTCAGACCGGTAACGGAATGCAAGCGGAGCATCCCGAATCTCCTTCAACACCGGCTGCGTCCGGTCAATCGCATTCGAACGCGCATACAACAGCGGTTCAATCACATAATGCAGATACGTGTGCCGAACATCCGTCATCCGGATCTTTCCATCCACCGGCGAAACCACCACCACATACTCCGTCCCGTAAATGCGCGCATTCACCGTGCTCGGCGAAAGCATCGGCTCCACCACCACAATGAACCGCCGCCCGTCATAAGTCCCCGCCGGCATCTTCAGGTAGACATTGGTCGAAACAATCATTCGCGTCAAACTATCGTGCAACTGGTCGGCCATCTCGTCGTACGTGTGGTGCACCGTCAGCCAAATCCCGTGCAGGTCCACCGCATCCGCAAAGTCCCTAAGGTGCGGCACAAACTCCGCCACCTGTGTCGCATCCGGCGGCAGCTCCGTCAGGTCCGCCGTCAACTCCATCTCCGGCGGAGGCGTCAAATAAAGCGCTAGCGAAATATACTGCGAAATATCCAGTTCCGTGCCCGTCATCCGGTGCTGCGCAATGTAAAGGCAAACCGCATCGCGCTTGGTCCGCGCGTCCTCGCTCGCCGCCAGAGCCTTCTCAATCTCACCCCGCACCAGCTTGCGCACCGGCGCGCTCGCGTCCAGCCCCTCGTCATACCCGCACATGTTCAGCGCAGAGGCCATCACAAACACTGACTCAGAACTCGTCAGCGAAATCGTTGGCCCCGCCGGATCAACCAGCGTTGGCGTCTTCTCCCGCACATACGCCGCCGCCGAAGTCGAACTCTGGCTCCCCGCCGAATTGCCGCTCGAAGAATCGCCGCTCTGAGATTGGGCAAACGAAGGAAGAATGCAAAAACCACCCAGCAGGCACAAAACAACACCCGCCGCCAAAGAATTCGTTCGAATCGTCATAAAAGTCACCGGGAAACCCTGCCTGTAAGTCTAGTTAGACGCGCAACCACGGTCAAACGGGAGGAAGCCCACCGTCCTTCCCCACAAACTCGGCTGCACCAGCCTTCGTCAGCCACCACTATTTACTCATAAGAAAAACGCAATGCCCTCATAATTGTCCAAAGGCCAATGTCCGAAGGCGCAACCGTCCGGCCAGAACCACCAAGGTCAGGATGAGCAGCGTTCCTCACCACGAGCTGCTCCACCCGTTGTCAGCTAACCGCAATCCCCCGGATCACCGGCTTCGGGCGCATCTCCAATATCACCATCAAGATTCACAATTCCGCCTCGTGCGATTTACAGCGTATAGTGCTTGAAGTGGAACTCCATGCAAGGGAGGCATTTGGGATGGCAGGACGTTTCGGCGGCTCACTCCTTTTGATGGCTGTTTGCGCCATCTGTGCGCAGGGCCACGCCACGCCAGCCGTACCCATGACCTTAAACAACTCGACGGTCGCGCTCAGCGGGCCGTGGAAGTTCAAGATTGGCGACTCGCCAACAGACCCGCGAACCGGCAAGCTGCTATGGGCCGAGCCCGGCTTTGACGACTCGGACTGGGAGAACATGGACCTTAAGCCTGTCCCCGGCCTGCCCGACCCCTATAACGGCGACACAAGATATGTGCCCGGATGGACAGCCAGGGGATATGCAGGCTACATGGGATATGCATGGTATCGCCTGCGCATTCCAGCAGTGGGAGAAGATGGTTCGCGCCTGGCACTGGCTTGCCCCGTTTACGTCGATGACGGCTACCAGGTGTATGCCAATGCAGAGCTGATCGGCAGTTTCGGCAGCTTTGATCGCCCTGGCGAGCCGCCGCGCGTCTCCTCCACCGCGCCCGCCATGCTTCTGCTGACGAAACCAGCCATCGCCGCAACTACGGGCGACCAAACGCAGCTGGTCGCGTTCCGCGTCTGGATGGGGCCAATGGGCCTCACGCATTCCCCCTATGCCGGCGGCCTCCACTACGCTCCGCTGCTCGGCGACGCCAGCGCGATTGCCGCCCAAGTAAAACTCGATTGGCTGCAACTCGTCCTGCAGAGCGCCTTTGCTCCGTTTGAGGGAGTCTTGCTCTTTCTCCTTGGCATCGTGTCAGCCGGATTGATTCTCTTTGACCCATCCGATCGCGTCTACCTGTGGGTGGCAGGCGTGCTTCTGTTCACCGCCTTCTCTGACGCTGCCCTCACCGTTTTCACGTTGACGCAGCAGTTGAGCCTCAGAACCTACTTCATGTTCTTCGATGTCTTTTCCAATCCCATCGTGTTATGCGGATGGATCATGGTGTGGTGGTATTGGTTCCATTTGCGCCGCCCCGCGTGGCTGCCCAGGGCCGTTGGCGCACTCATGCTGCTCTACATGTTCACCAAGGCGATCGGAGGCGATTTCTTCTATGGCGCGCATCCGCATCCGCCAGAACCGTTCTTCCTCGCGGTCTCGGTCGGTGTCCGTCTGATTTTTTTGCCGCTTTTCATCTACGTAATCGCTTTGGGTATCCGCAAACAGGGCATGGAGGGCTGGCTGGTGCTCCCCGCCGTCGTGCCTCTGGTCCTCACGCAGTTTTCGAGCGAAATGATCGTCCTCAATTTGCCCGTCAAATGGTCTCCTTTCGGTGTCACCATCTTTGTCAGTCAGGTCGCCAATCTGGTTTCGGCAGGCGCAATCTCGTTGCTGCTGCTCCGCCGGTTGCTGCTGTCGGTGCGACGTCAACGCCAGGTGGAGTTCGACGTCAGGCAGGCGCAGGAGGTGCAGCGGATGATCGTGCCCGCGGCGCGGACCAGGCTGCCAGGGCTCGTCATTGAAAGTGAGTACCGGCCCGAGACCGAGGTCGGCGGAGATTTCTTCCAGATCGTCGAGCATCCAACCAATGGAAGTGTTCTGATCGTGGCTGGCGACGTTGTCGGAAAAGGCCTGAAGGCCGGAATGATCGTGGCTCTGCTGGTCGGCGCCACCCGAAGTACCGCGGAGTTGAATTCCGACCCGGAGTTTGTCTTGAGCGCACTCAACCGCCGCCTGCTGGGCCGCGGGGATGCGCAGGCCACGTGCCTCGCAATCCGTATCCTCAGGGACGGTGCCGTCACGCTCGCCAATGCCGGCCATATGCCGCCCTACCTCAACGGCGAACCCTTGGCCTTGGACGGCGCGCTGCCGCTCGGAATGGTGAAGCAAGCTGAGTTTTCTCGAGTGGCCTTCCAGATGAAGGAGGGAGACAGGCTCATGGTCGTCTCCGACGGCATCGCCGAAGCCAAGGATCCCGATGGCCATCTGTTCAGCTTTGAGCGGGTCCATGAGTTGCTCCGCTCCGGAAAGTCGGCCGCCGAAATCGCCACTGCCGCCCAGGTCTTTGGTCAGCAAGACGACATCAGCGTAATTTCCGTAACAAGAACCGTCTCGCTCAATCACGCCCGCGCATAAACAAGAATCAAGAATTGTCTGTCGGACTTGTTCGTCGTGGCCGTCTGCCCATCTCTGACCATTCAAAAATGAGTCGGTGCCCCAGCCATTCGGTTTTTGAAAACTCTCCCAAACCAAATCACCGTGGGTGCCCCAGGTCTCGCTTCTGAGACCTGGGAGGTAGGAAATTGTTTCCCAAAGGGGCCGTGGGGTCCTGTTGTTCGCACCGTTGGCGAGGTTCCCCGCCGCCGCCGGGTGTGCGTGACCGGCGAGCGGAGCGAGGAGCACCTTGGTAAAGGCTCGATCACACTCTTATCGATGGTCTTTCGGGCTGCCACTGTTCGACATGCACAATGGTGGATAAGTTGGGCGGGGCCGGCAGGGCAGCATGGCTCGAATAATCTTTGGCAGTTTCCCGGAACGGCCTCAGCAAGAGCAACTCTTCCACCACATATCCGGCTACTGTTCCATCTGTAAAGGTCACAAGCAGCCCGTCCACGCTGTCCTGTTCAACCTTGAGGATGTGTATCGTCGCGTCTATCATTCCCAGTTTGGTCCTCACTATCGCTGGCATCGAAGTGAGGGTACTCCTTTACCGATCTGCCGAATGGTCAATTTTGTACACGCCGTGAAGTATTGCGTCAATCAGCCGGATGCCCCAGCCATTCGGTTTTTGAAAACTCTCCTAAACCAAAACACTGAGGGTGCCCCATCCTTGCGCCTTTTTTCCGGCGCGAGGGTGGGATACGACAAACTCCACTCCCGCACGAACGGTTCAGAATTCTCGGTCATGCCCAAAGACCGGCGGCAGATGGCCCGGTCAAGCCCCTCCCACCAGCCAACATCTCCCCTGAGAAACTGTGCCCCGTCGGGGTACCCACTGGGTCGGCGTCCTTTGCGATGAGCGGGTCTTCGGGCCAAGCCGCTGGAGGCTCTAAGATCACACCATGCCTGCGAGTGCCGCAGAGGGTCGAGCGTTGCACCATCGCCACATCGCCCGTCTGAAAACAAACCATTTACAAACCAGCAACCCGACAACAAAACATCACAATTCCGCCACCAAAATCAACCCATTTCAGATCATAACCAACAGATATAAATAAACTTATACGCAAAATCAGCCCTCAAACCCCATGCGCAATTTCGCATGTTTTTTGCCCAAAAACCACCCAAATCGACCCTTTTCAGCCTGATTTTTGAAATCCGGCGAATCCCCATAGAGCCTACCGATGCCCCTGATCCCTGCCCTCAGTCTTTGCCGATAATTACCCCCAGCGAGCGTATACTAACTCTGTGAGCCTTCATCGAGCCTCTTCCAAGCCCAAAAATCTGCCGGACCCCCACCCCCCCTCCCCGTAAATTGCACCGATTATGGTGCAAACGAAAAATAACGACCTTATAATCAATGTCTTACAGACTCTACCCAGTGCACAAGTAGTAACGATGCCGTCGTTTTTCGACGCTTTTCGACGTCTTTCTTGCCCAAAAACAGCCAAAAACCCGCCCCAAACCCCAAAATCCGCATCCGCGCAAAACCCCTCGCCAAGCCGCCTCCACCTCAATCTAAAAAAGGTCCGCACAAAAAATGCCCGTACAAAAAAATAAAAGCCGTCCAGGCAATCCCTGAGCGGCTCACAAAGTTTTTCTGATCCCTGAAACCCGTTCTCGAACTTACCCTCGCACCGAAACCCCCGAGAACGAAAGCACCGCCATGCCGCGAACCGGCTGGCCAAAGTAGCTCGCCGGCTCAAACACGCTCAGCAGCAGCAGGTTTTCCACCTGCGACCGTGTCTGCGCGTTGTTCGGCCCCGAGAGAATCCGATAGTCGTACACATGGCCTTCGTCGTTCACGTAGGCCTCCACAATCACCGGCCCTGAGCCCGCGCCAATGTCGTTGCTGCCCACGCCAGCCGAAAAGCTCACCAGCCGCGGCGCCGTCGGATTGCCCAGCGGCTCGTCCGTGTTGGCCTGCGCTGCCTCCGGCTGCGTAAACATCGTTACCAGCACAATCACCGTGCCCAACAGCAGCACCGCGCTGGCAAATCCCGCCGAGGCCTGCAGCACAAACGGGCCCACCGTATTCTTCCACGCCAGATTCCACGCGCTGAAAATGCTCCGCCGGCTGCGCGCCCGCTCCTGGCTCACAGCCACCTGAATCCGCAACAAAAGATCCTTCGGTTCGGGAACCGGACCCACTTCGGCCAGCGACATGTGCGTCTGCCGCAGCGCCTCCCACTCACGCGCGCAGGCCCGGCACCGCTCCAGGTGGGCGCCGATCTCCTGCATCTGGCGACCGTTCAGCCGGCCGTCCAGATAGTCTGAAAACCTTGCCTGCGTTGCCTTGCAGCCATTCATCGCGCCTCCTCTCCAAGGGGCATTTCGAATTCCGTAAAGGCCGCCGCGCTCTTCTCCGGCGCGGGTGCCGTCAGCAGTGCCTTCAAATGAGCCCGGCCACGCACCAGCCGTGACTTCACCGTTCCCAGGTTCACGCCCTGGATTTCGGCCACTTCTTCGTAAACAAATCCTTCAATGTCGCGCAAAATCAAAGTAGTCCGGAATGGCTCGGGAACCTGCTGCAAAGCCGCTTCCACACGCGTCCTGTTTTCTTCCCGCACCGCCGCATCGTAGGGAGACTCGCCGGGGTCCACCAGCCGGTCGCTGAACCGAATCGCCGTCCCCCGCTCGTTCTCCTCCTCGTCAATCGCAACTTCCTGCTGCCTGTGCCGCATCCACCAGCGCCGCTGGTTTGAGGCCTCTCGCAGCGCGATCCGGTAAATCCACGTCCGCAGCGACGACTCCCCGTGAAAGCTGTTCATGCCCCGGAAGACCTTCACAAAGACTTCCTGGGTAAGGTCCGCTGCATCGGCACGGTCGTACACCGTGCGCGCCAGCAGAGAGTAAATAGGTTGATGGAAGCGCGCGATTAGCCACGCAAAAGCTTCCTCTGATCCGGCTTGAAGTTCCGCAATAACAGCCGCTTCGTCCGATTGGAGCGTCAGCGCGCTGGCAAGATTGCCCATGGTGAGGTCCGCCTGCAAATGAGTGTCCTCCCACATATACCGCAACGCACATACACTTGGCACCTGTCTTTTCCCAGCCCAACTGCGCCCTGGCAGGCAAATCCTGCCAGCCGGACAGATTCCCAAGCCTTGTTACGGCCACTCCTCCAGCGGCCAAAATTCGCCGCCGAAAAGCCAGTGCTGCCAAAGAGTGCGAGGGATTCGGGGGAACACGGCAAATCACCGCGCGTCCCGCGCCCCTATTCCCTTAGACACCGGCACACCCCCAAAGTGTTCCCAGTCACGCCTGTATTTATTTGCAAAACAGGCCACTCGCGCTTCCCCGTTCGCCGAACCCGGCCAACAACCGAAGCCGTGAACGCGATTCGATGCCCCGCGCCTGCCGTGCAGTTCACCCTCCGCACATGGCTCCCCTTCCAACGACCTTTTGTGGACGCAGGAACCCGCAGGAGTGTACTTTGGATGGGTTCCCCGAGGAGCGTCCATGCAGCGTCGTGACTTTGTACGCGCCGTCATCTCCGTCAGCCTTGCCCCGAAAGTATTGCTCGCCCAGGAGGCAGGCAGTCCCGCCCCATCGCTTCCCGCGCCCGTTCCCTGGACCCTGGGACTGAACTCGAAAGCACCGCTGCCCGTCACAGAAGTCGCGGACACAGTCGCCGCAGCTGAGTTGACCTTCTTTACGCCCCGGCAAATGTCAACCCTGACCCGCCTCAGCGATCTGCTCCTACCCCCCATCGGCGGCAAGCCCGGCGCCCTCCAGGCCCAAACACCTGAGTTCCTCGACTTCCTGGTCGGCAGTTCGCCCGAGCCGCGCAGAACGATGTATTCCGCAGGCCTCGACTGGCTTGATGCGGAGTCGCACAAGGCACACAAGAAGCCCTTCGCCAGCCTCGACGACGCCCAGGCCGGGGCAATGCTCAAGCCCTTGCTCCGCACGTGGATGAACGACCACCCCCCTACCGGGCCCCACGTCGGATTCATCAACATCGCCCACGACGACATCCGCAATGCCACCGTCAACTCAAAGGCCTGGAGCGAAGCTCCCAGGGTCGGCGCAGAAGAATCGACCGCAATAGGGCTCTTCTGGTCTCCAATTGAGCCGGATACCTACGGCATGAGCGCGGAGTGTGCGCACATGCAGGCGCATATACTGGCTACGCCCAAAACAGGGCACTCCATGCCCATCTATAAGCGGTAGCAATCGTCGCAACTCAACCAGACCAGCAGGCCGATGAAAAACGAAATCTTCGATGCATTGATAATTGGCTCCGGACATTCTGGCGGCATGGCCGCAAAAATTCTCACCGAAAAAGGCATCCGCTGCCTCATGCTCAATGCCGGCCCTGTGGCCGACGTCAGCCGCGACGCTCAGCGCAAGCCTGCTTACGAGTTGCCTTATCGCGGCTTCAAACCGCCCGGCCGGCTGGAGCATGTCTTCCAGTCCAATGAGTTCAACGCCAATGTCTGGGTCGATGAGCAGGAGGTTCCCTACACCTTCGATCCGGCCCATCCGTACAACTGGGTGCGCGTCCGCCTGTTCGGTGGCCGCTCGCTCTTCTGGTCCCGTCAGTCCTTCCGCCTCAGCGACTACGAATTCAAAGCCAAGTCGCACGATGGCTTTGGCGAAGACTGGCCCATAAGCCTTGCCGATCTGGCTCCCTATTATTCGCGCGTAGAAGAGATTTTCCGCGTTGAAGGCGCCCTGGATGGCCCGCCCCAAATGCCCGACGGCAACTTCATTCTCGACAACGATCCGTGGTCGGCATCAATGCAGCGCTTCATCGCGGCTGCCAAACCTTGGAACATGCCCGTATGCAAACAGCGGCGCGCATTAGGCCGCGACGGTCTTGCCAGCTCGGTAAACCTACTGCTGCCCGACGCTGAAAAAACCGGCAATCTCACCTCAATCGCAGACGCCGTGGTCCGCGAGCTCACAGTCGACAAAAACACCGGTCAGCCCAACGGCTGCAACTTCGTCGATCGCCTCTCCCGCCGCGAAATGAGCGTGAAAGCTCGCGTTATCGTTCTCGCTGCCGGAACGCTTGAAAGCACCCGCCTGCTGCTCAACTCCAGGCTCGCCAATTCAAGCGGAGTGATGGGCCATTACCTGATGGATCAGATCTATGGCGCAGGCGTGGTCTGTTCCGTGCCAGAGGCGCGCGGCGGAAAATCCAAGGCCATCATGGGCGGCGGAGCCATCGTTCCCCGCTTCCGCAACATCGCCACAAAGGACGACAAATTCCTGCGCGGCTATGCCTTCAACGTCACCAGCAGCACCGGCGGCGTGGACCCACGCAACTTCGCAGCCTACGGCGCAGAGTTACAGCAGAAACTCGACGAATACCAGGGCAGCGGCTTTCACATGACCATCATGGGCGAGGTGCTGGGCCGCTACGAGAACCACGTCCGCATCGACACCAGCAAAGTCGACGCCTGGGACATTCCGGCGCTCCATGTCGAAACAAAATATACCGACAATGAATTCAACATGGCTAGGGACGCAGCCGAAGTTGGCTCCGCGGTAGCAGAAGCCGCTGGATTCGAGGTGCTCTCGAAGAACCCGACTCCCAACCCGCCCGGCTACAGCATCCACGAGGTCGGAACCTGCCGCATGGGTGACGATCCAAAAACCAGCGTCCTCAATAAGTGGTGCCAGAGCCACGACCACAAGAATCTCTTCGTGGTCGATGGAGCCTGCTTCGTCAGCTCCGGCTGGCAGAATCCAACCATGACCATCAGCGCGCTGTCGATGCGCGCAGCTGAATATCTCGCCGGGGAAATGAACCGGCAGAATCTATAGCGCCACCACACCGGGGTTAGTATGGAAACCGGAGGCCCTGCCGCCTATGTTTACCTTCAGCCCCATAGGATTCGTCGAAAGCCCCTACAAGGAGACTTCCTCAATCCCGCGCGGCCTTGGCGCCAAACACGAAACTGAGGGCGTACTCGAAATTCTGCGCGAGTTTGAACCCGGCCTCGCCGACATTGAGGGCTTCTCGCACCTCTACGTCCTCTGGGCCTTTGACCGCGCCGACGGCTTCGACCTCATCGCCCATCCCCCCACCGATGAGAAGCGCCCCCACGGCGTCTTCTCCACCCGCTCCCCGCGCCGTCCCAACCCCATCGCTCTCACCGTCGTCGAGTTGCTCGGCCGCAACGGAACCTCGCTTCGCGTCCGCGGAGTCGACATGCTCGACGGCACGCCCATCCTCGACATCAAGCCCTATCTCTCCAGCATCCCGCAGGAAAAGCTCCGCCGCGGCTGGCTCGCCGAAGCGGAATTGCGCAAGAATTGAAGAGTTTGTTTTAAGATGGTGACCCGGCGCGCGGCTTTCCAATAAGTCGTCTACAGCTGACGAAGACACGGGATAGAATACGCTCTCTACGGAATCCCCAGAATCTTGTGCGTCTGCAAACTCAGCCGCCACTGCGGATGCTCCATGCAATACCGGACCGCATGCTCCGTATTCGCCGCGCGTTCCGGCCCATCCATCGGCTGCAAAAAGAAATGCCGAAACGCAAGCCCGCTAAAATCCCCCGGCTCAAACTCAGCCTGCGGAAACACCAGCTTCAATTCGTCCCCGCTCCGCTGCACAAACTCAGCCCCAGCCTTCGGACTCACGCACACCCAATCAATTCCCGCCGGAGCCGCAATCGTCCCGTTCGTCTCGACAGCAATCTCGAAACCACGCTCGTGCAGCGCTTCAATCAACCCCGCGTCCAGTTGCAGCAGCGGCTCGCCCCCTGTGCAAACCACAAACCGCTTTCCGGCCGCTGAACCCGCAGGCCATTTCTCTTCAACCGCCGCCGCCAGCGCATCCGCACGCGCAAACTTCCCACCGCCCGGCCCATTCACATCCGCAAAGTCCGTATCGCAAAACTTGCAAATCGCCGCAGCCCGATCCTGCTCCCGCCCCGACCAAAGATTGCAACCCGCAAACCGGCAAAATACCGCAGCGCGCCCAGCCTGCGCCCCCTCGCCCTGCAGCGTATAGAAAATTTCCTTAACCGCGTAGCTCATGAATTCAGCTAGCCTTCCCGATACTGCAACGGATCAACCCGCCCGTTCTCGAGAAATCCCTTCTGCCTCAGCAGGCAAGAGTCGCACTGCCCGCACGGCTCGCCCGTCACCGAAGGATCGTAGCAGCTACTCGTCAGCTTGTAGTCCACGCCCAACGCAATTCCCTTGGCAATAATCTCCGCCTTCGACATCGCAATCAGCGGCATGTGAATCTTCAGCGCCTGTCGCCCCTCAACGCCCGCCTTGGTCGCCAGGTTCGCCATCTTCTCAAACGCCTTAATAAACTCCGGCCTGCAATCCGGGTAGCCCGAGTAATCCAGCGCATTCACGCCAATAAAGATGTCACTCGCCCCCAACACCTCCGCCCATGCCAGCGCAAACGAAAGAAAAATCGTATTCCGCGCCGGAACATATGTGATTGGAATCCCGTGCCCCATCTCCTCCATCGCGCGCCCTTTGGGCACCGCAATGTCCGCCGTCAGCGCCGACCCGCCAAACACCCGCAGATCGATCTGCGCAACCTTGTGTTCCGCCACTTCAATCGACGCAGCCACGTCCTTGGCGGCCTCAAGCTCCCAAATGTGTCTCTGGCCATACGAGAACGACAGCGCGTAAAGCTCGTACCCCTGCGCCCGCGCAATCGCCAGCACGGTAGCCGAGTCCAACCCTCCGCTCAATAGGACGACTGCCTTTTTCTGTCCACTCACTTCAAATCCCCGCCTTTGCCAATGTCCATCGACGGCGGAATCGGATTGTCCTCGTCAATGTAGCCTTCGATGCACTTGTCGAGCTGTCCCTGAGCCTCAAGGATGAACTCGACCGCGTCGCGCCCCGCCCCATGCCCACCCCGATTCGGCGTCACGTAGTGCGCCTCGGCCTTCACCCGCTCGCGCGCATCCGCCACCGCCACAGCCAAACCGCACTCCCGCATCACCGGCAGATCTATCACGTCGTCGCCCACATACGCAATCTCATCCAGCGCGACGCCGCTCTGCGCCATAATCTCGCGCACCGCCTTCATCTTGAACGATTGCCCCTGGTAAATAAATTCCAACTTCAGATCCCGCGCGCGCAAAGCCACCGTCTCAGAGATGCGCTTGGTAATAATGCCGCACTTCATGCCCCCAATCCGCGCCAGCGAAATCGCCGTCCCATCGTGCGCGTTGTAGCCCTTGGCCTCCACCATCTTGGTTGTAGCCTCGCCGTCCACGACCACCGGCACCGGAATCAGCCAGATGCTCCCGTCGGTAAGCACTCCGTCAACGTCAAAAAGAATCACCTTGATCTTGCGAGCGCGGTCCTGCGCAGAAACGTTCATGCTTCAATTCTACCTATTGCTCGCGGCCCCGGATTTAGACACACCAGACACCCTCAAGAGAAAATAGATTCATGGACGAGAATCCCCCCGCCGCACCCAGGCCGCTTGAACCTGAAGATTTTTATTTCGAAGGGCCTAATCTCGTCTTCACCGCGGCCTATCACCTCAAGCGCGGTTCCTGTTGCGGCTCCGGTTGCCGCCACTGCCCCTATACTGCCGAGGCTGAGGAGCAGCCAGCGGCTAAAAACTAGAAGCTACTCCACCCCGCCATTGCCAGAGGCCTGCGCCGGAACCACCGCAGCCGCAGCCGCCGGCTCCCGCACCAACACCACAAATCGCGGAAACGCAAAGCTGCCCGCCGCGTCGTCAATCACGTTCAACTGGCAAAGGTACTGTCCCGGCTTCAGCTTGTCCAGCGGCACATTCATCTCCACCGCCACAGCATCCCGCCCTTCGACATTGATGGTGCGAGCCTGCACCAGTGGTGACTCATACACCTTCGTCGACCCCTGAATCAATTCAAGGCTGCTCAACACATTGACCCCGGGCTTCGCGCCTTTGGACAGATTCTCCGCCTTCTCGCGCGCCGGATCGTAAACCTCGTACAGCAGATACATGTGCTGGTCCTGCCGGAATATGTGCGCAATGTCTGGCACATACTCCTCTCCATCGCGCACCAGCGGGTTCTCCTGCTTACTCGGCTTCCGCTGAGCCGCCAGCACGATCGAACTCATCTTCAGCGGCGCTTTCTTCAAATCCGGCAGCGTCACATCCGCAATGAACGAGCCCATCACTCCGGTCTGGTTTTCACGCACCACAAACTTGATCTGGTATTTGCCAGGCGGCAGGTCAAAGCTGGTCGTGTACTGAATGTTCTTTTGCCGCGCGTTCAGCGCCGTGTCCAGATTCAGCTTCACCGTCTCGCGCACACGGCCAACGGGCCGCTTCACTTCGTCGATCACCTCGCCAAGAATGTCCAGCGTAGCCTTGTCCTTGTCGCCGCCCTTCACAAACGGAATCTGCGAGCCCGGCACCAGCAGAGAGACCGGCATATAGTAGCGGTTCTCATTCAACCGGAAGTACATCGCATCCAGATACACGGCAATATCGGTCGCCGGCAAGTCGCTGGCCAGCTCATCCGTCAACTGCTGCTCGCGGTCCTCCTTGCCAGAGTGTTTATAGTCCGCCGGCGCATAGTAGCCCTGCCTGTATTCCAGCTTCACGCCCGGCCGCTTTACCTTGACCGTCAGCCTGCGATACTTTCCGTCGCGCGCCGGGTTCGTTGAATGAAATCCGATCGCGTAGTAGGCCGATGTGTCCTTCTGCACCTGCGCAAACGCCGACGCAAAATCGTTCGAGTCAAAGAATGCCTTGCCACCCGTATCGCTCGAAAGCGTTCCCATCACCTCCTGGCTGGCAAAGTTCGAGTTCATGTTATTCGTCAGCGCCGCGCCGTTGTAAGCTCCACTCCCGCGCAGGCTCCCTGTCGACGCATCGCCCAGGGGCCCAATCGCCTGTAAGCCGCGCGTATCCACGCTATAAATCGAAAGGTTCGCGCGCACCGCCGCGTTAATCGCCGCCCGCAGCGATGCTTGGTTCTCAATTCCGTCCCGCGATATGCCGCCGGAAAAATACAACAGCGACTTCTTCTCGCGGATCTTCTCCAGCGACTGCGCCACGGCCCGCAACGCAAACAGCTCACGATCCGTGTTCAGGTCGTTGTACTCGCTTTCGTCGGGCGTATAGCCCGTCGTGTCCTCCACCTGATTGCTGTTCGCAGTTGCCCCCTGCGCAAACCCCTGTCCTTCGGTGCCGTTATACACAGCCACTTCATTAATCAGCGCCTGCTTGTCCGCCGTAAAATCCTGATCCACCTTCAGCGTATCGCCCAGCGAAACCAGCGCCACCAGGTCAGCCGGCTGCATCTTCGTTTTCAAAAAAGCCTGAGCAGCCTCCACGCTCCGGTCAAGATCCTCCGGCTGCATCGATGTCAAATCGAAAAACATTACAATCAGCCGGTGGTTGCGCAGATCCTCGGGCTTGGCAATTACCACCGCCTTCGACCTGCCTGTGCTTGGCCCCGCCGCCAGCCCACTCACCGTAGCCTCATTCAGCGGCGTTGCCATGTCCACGCTCTCAAAATCAAACGTGTCTATCTTCTGCAATTTTCCGTTCTCGGAAATGCTGAAGTCGTCGCGCGTGAGCCCGTGCACAAGTTCGCCAGTTTTAGCGTCGCGCACCACCACGTTCGTCAGCACCAGTTCGCTGTTCACCTTCAGCGTAAAACCGCCCTGCGCAGCATTCGAAACCTGCGAAGCCTCCTGCGCACACGCCGTCCCCGCGCCCGCAATCGCAAGTGCCGCCGCCGCAATCCCCGCCCCGGCCTTCCACACCCAGCCCCGCATGAATTCCCTTTCCGCATCAATGAACAGTTATTCCAACTCATCAACAAGCTAAAAGCTGAAAGCGAAGAGCTAAGATCTGATCTTCAAAACCTGTACCTCGCCGTAAACTGAAATTGCCTCATCTGCCCCGTGGAAGTTACCTGTCCGAACTTCGGTCCATTCACTACCGTCCCTACTCCTGCATACTGCACAGTGTTGAACGCGTTGTTCATCTCCGCGCGAATCTCCATGCTGCGCGTATCGCCCATCTGCATTGTCTTCGAGAGCGACATATTGTTCGACACTGTTCCCGGACCCAGAATCGAATTACGCGGCGCATTCCCGAAGAAATCGCAATATCCAGTCGTGTTTGTCGGCGCTGCGTACGCCGCCGGATTGAACCACTGTTGCAACGACCCGCCCCCGGCCATTACAGACGCCCCAGTTAAATTGGGCCGCATAACTCCGCCCGTTCCGCACGTTGTGCTGGTTACCGATGCTTGATAACTCGGACTAAGCCACGTCCCGGTCGCGAACCTGAACGATCCGGAAACCGAAAATCCTTCGAGAATATGCGCACCTTTCCCCGTAGTTACCCAGTACTTATCCTTGCCAAAAGGTAACTCGTAAAGATAATTGCCACTAACTGAGTGACGCACATCCAGACTCGAATTTCCAAGTTCTCCAAGCACATCCTGCCAGTTCTGCACGCCCACGCCGCCCACGCCACCCAATGCGCCCGCATCGTCAATCGAGTGCGAGTACTGGTAATTAGCGCCCACCGCAAATCCGCCTGACAGCCGTTTGTTCACCCGCACCGTGCCTGCGTTGAACTTCGAGAAAGAAACAGCCTTCTCATACGTAAAATTCAACGGATAACATCCTAACGATCCATTGCAAATAGATGGATCGGTGCCGGGGCTGCTCGGAATCGAGCGCGGCGCAATCACCGTATCCAGATGATTGCCGCGTGAGCCGTTGTAGCCGATGTTCAGCACCACGCCCGACGGCAGTGTCTTCTGAATATCCAGGTTCCACGCCTGCACATACGGCAACGGATAGTGCGGATCAAGCGCGAAATTCCCCAGCGTGGCCGGTGCCGGAAATCCATTCGCAAGCGTGAAGCAAGTCATCGGCACTGTCCGTGCGCACGCAGACGAAGCACTGTTGCCACTGGCCGCCTGATTCGTCTGTTGATTGGTAAACGGAGGCTGGTGCGCCATCTGTGTTGCAAACGTCGCGTACTCGCCCACCGTGTAATTCATCCCGAATCCGGCGCGCACCACGGTCTGCTTTACCTTCGGCACGCGCCAGGCAATCCCCATGCTTGGCCGGAACGCCTTGCGCCAAGGAGCGACGAGCGACCCCGGATAACCTGAGGTACCGGCCGTAACTTGCGTCAGCGTGGTAAATCCGCCCTCCGGATTGGTCGCAACGTAGGCAAGATGGTCATACTTCTCGCTGTACGGCACATAAAATTCGTAGCGCACTCCATAGTTAACGGTTAGCGACGACTTCACCCGCCAGTCATCCATCGCAAATGCGTCCACCACGTTGTCACGTAGATAGCTTTTCTGGAGAGATGAATTGAGCGTGGTCGACTGCGGCAAACCAAGCAGAAAATCCGCCGCCGATGAGCCTGTGGCCGCATCACCCGCCGCGTCCTCCGTAAACAGCCCCGTAAATGTAAAGTTTCCCGTCGCATTCGAACCGGCCAAAAAGTCGCGATGCACGCGACGGTAGTCGCCGCCATAGCGCATGTTGTGCTTGCCATGAATCCAACTCAGCACTTCTGATGCCGAAATCGTCTGCGCAATCGAGAAGCTCGGCTGCGTCTGGCTCAGTCCGCTAAGCTGGCTCAGGCTGATGCTCGGCAGCCCATAGTTCAGTGGAAGATCGTTAGGCAGCGTAATTCCAGCCGCGTGGGCAACATCGTTCGATGTGTTCGTAAAAAAGTTAGTCGTATTGCTGTTGCTGCGGTTCCAACTCACGATGAAGATGCTCGTGACCTTGTGATAACCAACCGTGTAGCCCGCCTGCACTGCGTTCGACTCCGACGCACTCCTGCCTCCCAGTTGCGGAACAAAGTTCACGTGGTCAGAAGCCGAGTGCGACCAGTTGTAATTGAAGTTGATACTTTGCCGCAGCCCCTGGTTCTGTCGCGATCTGCGCCCTCCTCCAAATCCTCCCCGCCCGCCGCCAGGCTGCGTCGCATTCGCGCCTAAACTGCGCATGTAGCGCACCCCAGCCTGTGTCGTGTTGGATTGCGATGTTGTCAGCAGATGGTAGTTATAGTTGCCCACCACATTACTGCCTGTGAGGTTCGGTTGAGGAATGTAATTCAACAGCGCGCTAGCCTGCGCAGCAATGCTTGCCGGTGGAATCACATTCTGCGTCCCGTTGTAACTAAACTGCTGCTGCGTCACCGGGTCGTAGATCGCAGGCAAACCTGCCGCCGAAAAATCTCCGCCCCGTTCCGCAAAGGTCGGCACCGTAGCGTAAAAATCCTCGGGACTCGAACTGCGCGATCCCGAAAGCGTCAAAAACACCGTATCCTTGCCGCTCGGCTTCGTCAGCCCCGGTAAATACGGCGCGCTCATAAACGTCAATCCAAAGCGATTCGTTCCCGATGCCGGCTGACTCTGCGACTGGCCCAGAAGCGCAAACGGCTGCGCGTTCAGGTCCGAATTGCTGCCCATCCAGAAAACCGCACCGTGCGGTTGCCCCGGATTGAAGCCGCGAAAATTCCCGCGCCCGCCACCACGCCCACCGAATCCTCCACCGCCGCCGCCAAATCCACGCCCAACACCACCAAACCCGCCTCCACCAAATCCGCCGCCACCGCCGCCGAACAGCCCACCTCCCCCCGGAAGTTGCTGGCCGGGGTTCGCAGCCCGGTACGCCGCAATCGCGTCACGGATTCGATCGATGTCTACGCCTGCCAACGGGCTCACTTGTCCTGACTGGCCGCTAATCACCACTGAGTCTCCGCCGAAGTCCGAATTCGACGCTACCGATGGCAACTCCGCACCGCTCGCGCCCGCCGTTGCGTTGCCAGTATCTGTATCCGCGCTCAGCGCACTCATCAGGCTGACGCTTCCGGCGCCGTTGCCCGTCAATTCCTGGATGACCGATCCGGCCGTCTGTTCATTCGCCGCCTCGCCGGCCCGCTGCTCCTCTGCGGCCGCGCGCGACGCCAGCACTAACGCGAAATTTACCGTCTGCTCGCGGCTCGTCGCGTTCAACAACGCTTCCTCCGACCCAACAGCAAACGCCGTAAACTGCGTGCGAATCACATACCGCCCATTCTGCGGAAGATTCATCGACCAGGAACCCGTTATATCCGTCGTCGTCGAATATTTTTTCCCGGTGAGTGTGTTCTGCGCCGTCACGGTCACGCCCGGCAGCGGAATAGTACCGCTCTTCACCACTCCATGCAGCCTGCCACCGTTCGCCGTCTGACTCGCAGGACCAGCAACGCCATGCGCCCCGGCTGGTGCGGCAACCGGTTTCGGAGGCGCCGTCGCATCCTGCGCCCACACCCCAACGCCGCCAGCCGCAACAATCCCCACCGCGACCATGCCCACCAACGCCGCTTGCCGCATCCATGCTCCCTGTCATCTCGTGCTTGTACTCAATAGGACGGCGCAGACGCGCTCAAGGTTTACCAATACGCCTCACCGGCAGCCCGCAGCCGCGTCCCCAACCGAAGCAACAAAAGGAATCAAGGCCCGAAACAATCACCTCTTGCTTTTTTCATTGCCGCATGTTAACTATTAAGTCATTAATTCTTTGATTGCTACCACGGAAGTAAACCCGTGCGGCTTTCGGAACAGGACACCCCCCATGAAGATCGGAACCACAATTCGCGCCTACCGTCTCCAGAAAGGCCTCTCCCAGGGCGACATCGAAAAGAAGACCGGCCTGCTCCGCTGCTATCTCTCCCGCGTCGAGAACGGACACACCGTGCCCTCCCTCGACACGCTGTCGAAGATTGCACAGTCTCTCGATCTGCCCATCGCACAGTTCTTCGCGGACGACTCGCTCGGCCGCCAGTTCAACACCCAGAAGCTTTCCGACGAGGAACTCCGCTTCCTCACTCAGATTCGCCGTTACTCGACCAATCTGAATGAGAGCGACCGCAAGCTTCTGCTCGCCATGGTCAAGAAATTCGCCGCAACCGCCGTGCGGTAGCTTCTGGCTCCATGCTCTCGGGATCGCAGCTCCAGCGAATCTCCACTTCGCAGGCTGGACTGGAACTGCCGTATGGTAGGCTAGCGGGCCTATACTCAAGGCGTCTACGGGAGTTCCTCATGCCACTCTGTGCAGCCAACCTCAAGCGCTCCATCCTCGTTCTTTCTCTGCTTCTGACGACTGGCTGGTCTCTTGGGGCCCAGCCAGCAACGCCGGCAAAACCTCCCGCGGTGCCTCTGGCTCCGGTCACCGTAAACGGCAAAGCCCTGTTCAGCGTGGAAGGCGTTCTCTCATTTTCTGCCCAGGCCAGAGCGGATGCCATCACCGTCCGAATTCGGGATCTTGCAAAAAACGTAGCCTATAAATCCGGCTCCATCTCGGTTGCGGACTCAGCCGACACTTCGGACATCGTGGCGGGCGATCTTGCCTTGATGAGTGTCACCGATCAGGATGCCAAACAGGCAGGCGAGAGTAGGCAGGCGCTTGCCCAGGACTACGCGCATCGAATCGACGCTGAGTTGACGGCCATGCGCCACGCCTACAGCCTCAAGAGCCTCATACTGGGTGGTGTCTATGCCCTTCTCGCCACCATCGTTCTCATCACCATCCTCAGACTGCTCGGCATAGTCTTCCGTAAAATTTACGTAAAGCTCAATTCATGGCGGGGAAATCTGATTCCTTCGCTGCGCATTCAGAAGTTCGAACTCCTCCCCGCCGACAGAATTGCAGACTTTGCAATCGGGGTCGCAAAGCTCGTGCGATTGGGAGTCATTCTTGTCCTGTGCTATTTCTACGCATCGCTGGTGCTTGGATTTTTCCCATGGACTCGAGGTTATGCGCAGGTTCTTCTCGGCTACGTCGTCTCTCCCCTCAAACTCACAGGCCAGGCGGTAATCACCTATCTACCCAACATCTTCTTCATTGCCGTAATCGCCTTGGTCTCGTTCTATTTCACAAGATTTGTCCGGATCATCTTCGATGAAATAGCCAAGGAGACAATCGCATTTCCAAACTTCTATCCCGAGTGGGCAGAGCCGACATACAAAATCGTTCGCGTCCTGATTATCGCTTTAACCTTGGTGGTAATCTTCCCGTATCTGCCCGGCTCCAAGTCCCCGGCCTTCCAGGGCGTTACTATTTTTCTCGGCGTTCTTGTCTCTCTCGGATCGACTTCCGCAGTCGCAAACATCGTCGCGGGCATCATTCTGACCTACATGCGTGCATTCAAGATAGGAGACCGAGTCAAGATCGCAGACACAGTCGGAGATGTGATCGAGAAGACGCTCCTGGTCACGCGCATCCGCACAATCAAGAATGTTGAAATCACGATTTCAAACTCCATGGTTTTGAACAGCCATATCGTCAATTTCAGCGCTTCTCCTCAGGATCAAAGGCTCATCCTTCATACCACCGTAACCATCGGCTACGACGCGCCGTGGCGCACCGTGCACCAACTTCTCATCAACGCCGCGCTGGCCTGCGACGGCATCCTGAAAGATCCAAAACCTTTTGTTTTCCAAACCGTCCTCGACGACTTCTACGTGCACTACGAGATCAATGCCTATACGGACCAGCCCAACGCCATGGCAAACATCTATTCCGATCTGCACGTATTAATTCAGGACACATTCAATGAGGGCGGCGTGGAGATCATGTCCTCCCACTACGCCAATGTCCGCGATGGTAACCGCTCCACTATTCCCGACAAGTACCTGCCTCAGGGGTACGTCACTCCAACCTTCCAGTTAGGATTGAAAGATATCTTCAGCAAGAATGAAGCTCAGACCAAACCGGACGCTGAATAGTCCTTATGAGCCAGAAACCCGGGATTGAGCGTGCCAGCGGCAACCCGGCCATACACGTCCCTTGCGTGTTGATGATCGGTTGGCTGTGCTCCCGCATCTAACAGGTCAATGGATCAGCACTTTTTAGAGTTCGGTGCGTTGCGCGGGCAAAGCAGGTTCCAGGAAACTCGATTACCCCGGAGAATTCACCCGCCGATAGAAGCGCATGAGTTGTCGAGAGAGGCCCCATGGAAGACTCAGTCAAGACTCTGCTGTTTAACCCCCAAATGGGAAAGATCGTTTTCGCCGCAATCGCAGTCATTGTAGTTCTGGCTATCTCACACAGTGTTCAGCGTTACCTCAGCCGCTCCATTGAGGCCACCGACACGCGTTACCGCGCCCGCAAGTTTGTCAACCTTCTTGGCTACGCGGTTGCTCTCTTTGCCCTCACCATTGTTTTTCAAGACAAACTGGGTGGGCTGACGGTGGCATTCGGCGTTGCCGGCGCAGGCGTCGCCTTTGCCCTCCAGGAAGTCATCGCCAGCGTCGCTGGCTGGGTCGCAATCTCCGTTGGCAAGTTCTACGCACCCGGTGACCGCATCGAACTCGCCGGAATCAAGGGAGATGTCATCGACATCACCATCCTGCGGACAACGCTGATGGAAATCGGAGAATGGGTAAAAGGGGATCTCTACACGGGACGAATCGTTCGCGTCACTAACAGCAACGTCTTCAAAGGCGCCGTCTACAACTACTCCGGAGACTTCCCCTTTCTTTGGGACGAAATCACTCTTCCCGTCCGTTACGGCTCCGACTGGAAACTTGCACGCACTATGCTGCGCGATCTGGTGGATGAAGTGCTCGTGGACTATGCGAACCAGGTCAAGGACTCATGGAAAAAGATGGTGAGACAGTATCGGGTTGAAGATGCCAATGTCGAGCCGATGATCACCCTGCAGGCTACCGACAACTGGATCCAGTTCACAGTTCGCTATGTCGTCGATTACCGGCGTCGCCGCTGGATGAGGGACCATCTCTTTACCCGAATTCTGGAAGAAGTCGACAAGTCGAATAACCGGATCCGTCTCGCATCCGCGACCTACGAAATGGTGGAAGGTTCAAAGCTCGACGTGCATCTTTCCGGAGCAGAGAATTTGTTTTCTCCTGATAAGTCGCCGAAGTCTTGAAGCCCATCAAATCAAGACTCGACCCGCATCACCCTCGGCATCGCCCAGCCCATCGCCGAACTGCACTCTGCTGCTAAACGTCGTTGCCCAGATGGAAGATCGGTTCCACCCCTTGTCCGCCGCTCAGCAGAGCCTGCTCTTCATGCGCCTCCAGCGGCTTGTAGTTCTGCGCCACATCCATTGCCAGCCGGAAATACTTCTCGTCTCCCGGTGGTATCGCCGCCGTAATCGGATGTCCGAGCGTCCAGCGCAACCCCAGCGACGCCTCGTGCGGAAATGCCGCCGGCTGATACCAACACTTGGGCTCGGGATGATCTTTCTTCTGGTCCGCCGGCCACACCGTCTTCGCCATGCTCTTCAGGCACAAGATGCCCATCTGCTTTTCCTGCGCCTTCTTCAAAATCTGCGCACCAAAGTTCGCCTGGCTCACCAGCACCCAGTTCAGAGGAAACAGCACCGTGTCGAATTTGTAGCGATCCATCGCCGCCAGCGCCGTCTCCACCGAGTGCACTGAAAATCCAATGTAGCGGATCTTGCCTTCCTTCTTCGCCGCCTCCATCGTCTCCATCGCGCCGCCCGGCCCCAGCACCTTATCCAGGTCCGTCATCTTCGTGAGCGCGTGGAATTGATATAAATCCACGTGATCCGTCTTCAGCAGCTTCAGCGATTGCTCAAGTTGCGCCCGCGAATCGTCCTTCATCCGCCCTTCGGTCTTGCATGCCAAGAAGCAGTTCTTTCGATAGGGAGCCAGGGCCGGCCCCAGCCGCTCCTGCGCATTGCCATAGCTCGGCGCCACGTCAAAGTAGTTGATGCCACGGTCCACGGCCTCGGCCACAATGTTCGTGGCCGCGCCCGGATCTTCGTTCATCACCACAATGCCGCCAAAGCCGATGATCGACAACTGCTCACCCGTCTTGCCCAGCGTGCGTTTTGCAATTGGATTGGAAGGTGTTTTCGCGGCACTCATCTTGCGCGCCGATGCCACGGCGGCTGCGGTGATCGCTGCCTGCTTTAAGAAGATACGGCGTTCCATGGTCTGACTCCTTTGAGTGGAATGAGACGAGCTCGTTCACTTATATTCTCGCACGGTCTGAACGGAACTAGTTATTCAGAAACCGCGTCAGCCCTGCCGGGGGCGGCACGTTGGCAATATAGAACCCAAACAGCACCAGCAAGCCAACCACCATAATTTCCGCCATGCGCAGCCGCCGCTCAAACACAGCCCTCGGTGAGCCAATCCGCGGAACCATCGGTACCGCAAACAGCAGCCCGCAAGCGAACCCGCCCACATGGGCCATATTGTCGATGTTCAGGCTGGAATGGATAAACAAATTGCCGCCGCTGATCGACAAGCCAAGAATCAGATTGAGCGCAGCAAAGTAGATCACCGACTTGCGCAATTTCTTCAGTTCGGCCGGCGGCACCGGCAGCCGATTCGACTTCAAAAGCACAATCAACGCTCCGGCAATTCCGAACACCGCACCCGATGCGCCGGCACCGGCAGGGAAAAACACGCCGCCCACCCCATCGCGGATCGGCCAAAGCCAGTTGATGTCCGTCGACAGCAGATTCCCTGCCGCCCCGGTCAGAATGTACACCGCCACCACGCCCCACGAACCCATCAGCGGCTCGGCCAGCAGCGCCAGATTCCAAAGGCACCACATGTTGGTGGCCAAATGCAGAATCCCCACATGGACAAACATCGCCGTCACAATGCGCCACCACTCGCCGCCCAGCAGCACATTCCCCGCGTTATTCGCGCCCCAGTGCATCAGTTGATCCACGGTTGGGCTGCCGATGCTCACCCCCCGCAGAACCATCGCCACAAACACCGCGCAGTTCACCCCCACCAGCAGATACGTCGCCGGAGCCGCGGCCCACGACGGCCGTCGCCGCCGGGCAGGCTGCTGAGGAGGCGCATATCCAGTATCCGGAGGCAGAATCTCCGGCTGGGGGACTGGCGGATAACTTCCCATACCCTAACTCTAATGCATTTTCCTGAAACAGCAACGAACTGCTCGCTCGAACCTCGGCAAAGGAAAATTGCCGTACCAGCATGCGGTTACACACACGTTCTGAAACCCGGCCGGGCCCAGGGATGTAAGCTGGAGTTTAGCCCTTGCCAACCTCATTCGACCCGTCTTCACCCAACCATCAGCCCTATCATTAGTTCTTAGAGGAGAGCACCCGTGAGCCCGAGCACCAGCAATCAAAAACAAATTCGCCGCGCCCTGCTGAGCGTTACAGACAAGACCGGCCTGATCGACTTTGCCCGCGTCCTGGTCAGCTTTGGCGTCGAACTGGTCTCCACCGGCGGAACTGCCCGCGCCCTCCGCGAAGCCGGCCTCGGCGTACAGGACATCAGCGAGCTCACCGGCTTTCCCGAAATGCTCGACGGCCGCGTCAAGACCCTCCATCCCAAAGTCCACGGCGGCCTGCTCTACATCCGCGGCAATCGTGAACACGAGGCAGCTGTCGCAACGCACGGCATTCAGCCCATCGATATGGTCGTCGTCAACCTCTATGCCTTCGAGAAAACCGCCGCGCAGCCCGGCGTCGCCTTCGGCCATCTCATCGAGAACATCGACATCGGCGGCCCCTCCATGGTTCGCTCCGCCGCCAAAAACTTTGAAGACGTCGCCATCGTCACGCGCGTGTCTGACTATGACGATCTCATCCAGGAAATGAAAAGCGCCGGCGGCGCCGCACTCAGCCGCGAAACCCGCTGGCGTCTTGCAAGGCAGGCCTTTGCCCTCACTGCCGCCTACGACACAGCCATCGCAAACACGCTCGACCGAATCGCCGAAGCCCCCGCGCCAGAAGCCCCAGCCGAGCCCGACACCGAGAGCCTTCCCTCTACCCTCCGCATCAACATGCCTCTCGCCCAGTCCCTCCGCTATGGCGAAAATCCCCACCAGCGCGCCGCCCTTTACTCCGATGGCTCCGGCCTCGGTGTTGCCGGCGCAACCCAGTTCCAGGGCAAGGAACTCAGCTTCAACAACCTCGTTGATCTCGACGCCTGCTGGGAACTGGTGCAGGAATTCTCCGAGCCCGCCGTCATCATCGTCAAGCACACCAACCCCTGTGGCGCAGCCATCGGCTCAACCGTTGTCGAAGCCTATGAGAAAGCTCTCGCCTGCGACCCCGTCTCCGCATTCGGCTCAGTCATCGGCATCAACCGCGAAGTCGACGCCGCCGCCGCCGAGCAAATCGCAAAGCTCTTCGTCGAAGCCATCGCCGCTCCCGCCTTCACGCCTGAGGCCCGCGAGCGCCTCGCCGCAAAGAAGAATCTGCGCCTGGTCCAGGTCCACCGCGCTCCCTCCCGCCCTGTCGTCAAGCACGTCTCCGGCGGCCTCTTGATCCAGGACGCCGACAGCGCCACCGTCACCGAATCCGAACTCGACGTCAAAACCTGGCGTCCGCCCACCGCAGAAGAACTCCGCAGCCTGCTCTTCGCCTGGCGCATCTGCAAGCACGTCAAATCCAACTCCATCGTCTATGCCCGCGACGGCCAGACCATCGGCATCGGCGCAGGGCAAATGAGCCGCGTCGACGCCGCTCGTTTCGGCGCCATCAAAGCCGTCCTCCCGCTCGCAGGCTGCGTCGCCGCCTCAGACGCCTTCTTCCCCTTCCCCGACGGTCTTGAAGCCGTTGCCGCCGCCGGCGCAACCGCCGTCATCCAGCCCGGAGGCTCCGTCAAGGATCAGGACGTAATCGCCGCAGCCGACAAGCTTGGCCTCGCCATGGTCTTCACCGGCGTCCGCCATTTCCGGCATTGATCTCGCATTTCCGGCCCTTCGAACACGAAAATCTCGCGATTCTCCGCCCCGCTGCGACTAATCGCGGATAAAATCGTCTTTATAGTAGGCAGAGTTGCTCTAAGCGGCTGCCTATGCTGCTTTTCGGCCGCCCGGGAGCGGACTTTTCCCGTCCCTCAAGCCAAATCGCGCGGAATCCTCTGGATGATGACTTTGAAAACTAGCTACTTTCCCTACTGGTTCAAGTTTGCCGCCGCTTCCTTCGTCTTGATGCCGGTCCTCCCGGTTTGCGCCCAGAATGCCCCAGCCGCCAAAACCCCTGCTGGCGCTGCCCAGGCAAAATCCGCTGTCGCGCCTGTGCAAACCGCCGCAGCGCCCGGCCATCCAACTGATCGAGCCCAAGCCTACTATCACGTCGCCATGGCCAGCATCTATGAGGACAAAGCCACATCCGAAGGCAAGCCGGAGTTCATCGACCGCGCCATCGAGGAGTACAAACTCGCCCTCAATGCAGATCCAGACTCCCCAGAGATCAACGATTCGCTCGCCGAACTCTACTTCCGCCTCCCCGGCCACACCCACGACGCCGAAATCACCGCGCGCAACCTCCTCAAAATCTCGCCCAACGACGTGCAGGCTCACAAGCTCCTCGGCCGCATCTACCTCCGCCAGCTCGGCGAAGGTGAAAATGCAGGCGCCTCCGCCTCCACCACAGACAACATTCTCAACCAGGCCATCGCCGAGTTCGAAAAAATCGTCGCTCTCACGCCAAATAGCGTCGAGGACCGCATGGTCCTGGGACAGCTTTACACCGTAAAGCACGATCCAAAGAAGGCCGAAGAGCAGTTCAAAACAGCGCAGGCCATCGAGCCCGATTCCGAGGAAGTGGTCCTCAATCTGGCTCGTCTCTACGCCGAAAGCGGAAACATCGAGCAAGCCGCCAAGGTCATTGAAGCTGTTCAGGCCGACGACCGCACCGCCAAGATGGAGTTCACGCTCGGTGCGGCATACGACCAGTTGAAGCGGCCCAAAGACGCAATCTCTGCCTATCAGCGCGCCGCAGACATCGAGCCCGGTGACCCGCACACCCTCGAGGCCCTCGCCCAGGCCCTGCTCAACAACAACCAGCTCGACGAGGCGCTCAAGCAGTACAAGCAGCTCGCCGAAGCCGACGCAGACAGCGCGGAACCACTCGTCCATATTGCCGAAATCCAGCGCCGCCAGGGGAAACTGCAAGACGCCCTCGCAACTATCCAAAAAGCCCGTAAGCTCGACCCCACCAACCTTGAAGCCGGCTACAACGAGGGCCTGCTGCTCGATGTAGCCGGCCACTTCGACGAGGCCGAGCAGACCTACTCGGCCATGGTCGATCTCACTTCCCACGCCAACGGCGCGTACACCAACGAGGAGAGGAACAACCGTGGCATCTTCCTCGAGCGCCTCGGCGCCGTCTATCTCGAGCAGAACAAGACCAGCCTCGCCATCGACACCTACCAGAAGATGATTGACATGGGCGGCGACACCGCCACGCGCGGCTTCCAGGGCCAGGTCGACGCCTACCGCACCGACAGGCAGTTCGCCAAGGCAATCGAAGTTTCCCGCAAGGCCGTCGCCGCCGATCCAAAAAATCGCGACCTCAAGCTCATGCTTGCCGGCGAACTTGCCGACCACGGCCAGGCTGACGAAGGCCTCGCGATGGCCAAAAGCCTGCTCACCAACTCCGACCAAGACCGCGTCATCTGGATCGCCATCGGGCAGATCGACATCCGCCTCCGCCGCTGGAAGGATGCAGAGGACTGCCTCAACAAGGCCGAGCCGCTCTCCACCAAAAAGGATGACCGCATCTACCTGCTCTTTCTGCGCGGCGAATTAGCCGAGCGCCAAAAGCACTTCGAGCCCGCCGAGCGCCTCTTCCGCCAGGTCCTCGATCTCGACCCATCCAACGCCATGACCCTCAACTACCTCGGCTACATGCTCGCCGACAAGGGAACCCGGCTTCCCGAAGCACTCGCTATGATCCGCAAGGCCGTCGATCTCGATCCCGGTAACGGCGCCTATCTCGACTCGCTCGGCTGGGTCTACTTCAAGATGGGGCAGTACGAACTGGCCGAGGGAAACCTCCGCCAGGCGCTCGAACGCAATCAAACAGATCCCACCGTCCACGAGCACATGGGCGATCTTTATGAGAAGACCGGCCGCATCCGTCAGGCCGCGACCCAGTGGGAGCTTTCGCTCGCCGAATATGCCAAGTCGTCCCCGGCGGATATAGATCCCGGCGACGTCTCCAAGGTCCAGAAAAAGCTCGACAGCGCCCGCGTAAAACTCGCCAAACAGGACAGCGCTTTCGGCCCCGAAAAACCAGAATAAGCAGACTCTGCGGACCTCAAAGGTATATAGAGATCTAAACAGGCCCGTCGAACATCGGCTTCGCCCGGCAGGAAAATCGCTTGCCTCATCCCGTCACGGAAGAGGACAACAGCGGCATTACGCTACTGCGCCATCTCGATGCCCAGCCCCATCTGTGTTCCTGAATCCAGATGAACGTTCTGGTTGGCAGCCCACAGCAAGCCGGATGTGGAGCCCGGTGCGCCACTCAGCAATTGCACTCCGGGAATCCCGGACCCACGCGCGCCGGAGGCCATGCCGCCCACTCCACGCGCTGCGCCATCTGCTGTTGAGCCAGGGCTAGACCCACCCCGTCCGGGTGCGCTGCCTCCCCCGCTCGCGGTCCACCCTTCCTGATCGCCGGTAACATTGGGGCGCTCACCGCTGCCCATGCCAGTCTTGTCGGCCGCCACTGCCCCATTGCGGTAATCATCATTTGCCGCGGACTGAAAGGCCATCGCGCTTGCGCTCGGCAGCACCGACAGGATGGTTGCGTAAACCTTCAGGCTTTGCCCACCCTTCAGCTCGACATGGTCAAAATTAAGGAGCACGTAAGACTTCGCATGTCCTTGTTCGTGCGCTTGAACTTCGGTCACCTGACCCACCAGCCGCGACCCTTTAGGGATGACGGTGCCATCGGCCATCGTCATCTTCTGGCTGGTCTTGAGCACAACCAGGTCACCGGGCCCTGCAGTCTTCGAGTCCAGCTTGCCTTCAAGCGCGCCTTTCACAAGACGCAATGCCGAGATATTTCCTGAACCATTGTCCGCCGTATTCGAGCGGCCCTCGGCCGTCTGCGAAGTCCCCCCAGACTGGCTGGCATTCTCATGTCCGGGGCCGGCACTCGCGCCCCCACCCGCATTCGTTGAATCGCTCACCTGGGCACCGGCCGCAACACCTGAAGCGCTCGCCACGGCCTGCGTATTCCCCTGTTGCGCCACCATCACGGGAATGCTTGCAAAAATGATAACTGCTGCCACGAGTCGGTTGGCCGCCTTCATCGCATGATCCTCCAATTGGCTCATCCTGAGTTCCGAATTTCCATCATACCCCCAACTATGAACATGAAAAGCCGCGCGGACATCGCACTCTGCGATACCCGCGCGGTTTTCCTCCTTTGCTCCTGCATTTGCTTGCTGCGCGCCGCAATTCCGCTCTGCTATTCGGCTTCTATGCAGCAACCAACCGTCTCGCCGGCCACCGGCCTATTTCTGTTCCGCCGCCGCCGCCGCTATGTAAATATCCACGTTATGCTTGTCCACGAGCGACGTCCCCGTGTCCACAAAAACCGGATACGGCGAGAAAGAGTCCGCGCTGTAATCCTTGTCGAGCTTCGCCGGAGGATAGTGGAACACCTCGTCCAGTGCCTTCAAGCCCACATAGCCCATCGTAAAGGGCTTCTGAGCCACGGTCGCCTCAATCGCGCCCGCCTTGATCCGGGTCAGCGTTGCCTGACTGATATCCCACGCAATCACCAGCGGTTTCGGGCCGTTGCCCCGCGATACTGCGTCCGCAACAGCCGGGCCCGACGTTGAATCCAGCGACACAAATGCATCGATCTTGTTCGCGCCCGTTTGAGCAAGATATTTCTGAGTCTTGTCGAACGCGCTTGTCGGGTTGCTCTTGATGTCCGCCACGTCCGCAATCTTGATCTCCGGCCACGCAGACAGCGCATCCTTGAATCCCTTCAACCGCTCCTCTGCATTCGGCTGGCCCTCGAAGGTGTAGAACACCACGTTCCCTCTCCCGCCCAGCGCCGTCCCCAGCCGCCGGCCACCCAGGCGTCCAGCCTCCAGGTTATTGGTGCCGATGAAGTAGAGCCGATGGCTGCCCGCCGCATCCGAGTCCACCGTAATCACAGGAACCCCCGCGCTCTCCGCCGCATCAATCCCCGGCTGCAGCACGGAAGCATCCGCCACGGAAATCAGAATGCCGGACGGCTTGGCCGCGACCGCATTGTTCAGTTCGGTAAGCTCGCCCTGCGCGTCATAGTTCTCCGGCCCCACCACCCTCGCCGTCACGCCATACTGCGCAGCCGCCTTATTGAACCCCGCCGCCGCCGTCTTCCAGTAAGGCACCGCTGTGTTTACAGAGATCAGATAGTAGACCTCTTTCGTCGAATGTCGTTTGCATCCCGACACCAACATCAAACCAACCACCGCCAACGTCAACGCTGCCGCTTTCATCGTTTTCATCGCTACCTCCCTGCTGATCTTGATTCAAGGACCCGCCCGGCCGGAGCCGCATTTCGTCCCTACAGCAGCCCCAAGGTAAATTTCGGCAGGATGGTACTCCCGCTCAACAGGCCCTGTCCAATTGCCGCCAGACGAAATGCTTTTATAGCACTCGCCCGACGTGATTCAAAGTGATTCAGAACACATGGCTTCATCGCCATCCACCCTTCGCGGTATAACCTGACGTAAGTGCCTTGGGCTGCATTTCGCCTCAAGGCCCAATTCGCGATGAACCTCAAGACTGACTCTTCGCCGCAACTCCCCCCCGCCATCGCCGTCCTCGGCGAACTCGACAGCCCCCTCGCCCGACGCGACCACAACGAGCCACCCCATGCATATCGCACTCCCTTTGCCCGCGATGCTGCCCGCATCCTTCACGCTCGCGCCTTCCGCCGCCTCGCCGGCAAAACCCAGGTCTTCACCCGCCTCCCCGGAGACCCGCCCGCTGACCACTTCCGAAGCCGCCTCACCCACACGCTTGAAGTCACACAAATCTCCCGCACCGCAGCCCTCACTCTCGGCCTCAATGCGGAGCTCGCCGAAGCCCTCGCTCTCGCCCACGACATCGGCCATCCCCCCTTCGGCCACGCCGGCGAAAAAGCTCTCGACACCGCGCTCCAAAGTCACGGCCTCAACTTCGACCACAACCTCCACGCTCTGCGCATCGTCACCTGGTTTGAAGAGCGCTACCCAGCCTTTCGAGGACTCAACCTCACCCTCGCCGTCCGCGAAGGCATCGTCAAGCACTCGCGCGACTACTCCGCCGCAACCCATCCCGAACTCGTCGAATACTTCCTCGATCGGTTCCCGCCGCTCGAAGCCCAAATCATCGACATCGCCGACGAAATCGCCTACCTCACCGCCGATCTCGACGACGGCCTCGATTCAGCCATCCTCTCCCTCGACGAAGTCCGCGAAGCCGTCCCTCTGTTCCGCGGCTTCCACGACCACGCAAAGCGCAGCTATCCCAACGCCGCTCCCAAGCTGGCCGTCTATGAAGCGCTAAGGCGCTTCCTCAATGCATTCGTGACCGATCTGATCAATGAAGTCCGCGCACGTGTGGCCGCTCTCGGCGCAACCACACTTGCTGACATCCGCCAGGCGCCAAACCGCCTCGCCGCTCTCAGTCCGCAAATGGAAGAGCTGCGCGCCGCAACAAAGAAATTCCTCTACGCCAGCCTCTATAACTCCCCGGGAATGGAAGAACTGCACGCCCACGCTACCCAGGTCGTCCAGGATCTCTTCGCCGCAATCATCGCTGACCCTGCCCTGCTCCCCGCCGACCATCAGGCGCAAATCTCCGCTCAGGGACTGGCCCGAACCGTTGCCGACTACATCGCCGGCATGACCGATTCGTATATCCAGCAGCTATGGGCCCGCTGCGGCGGCCACTAGCAGAATCACAAGACCCGATTGCCCGATTCACAGGCGCCGAATCGCACAAGGCGCAATCACGCCGCCTTCGCCAGCCGATTGTAGAGCCAGCTCAAAATGGCCCCGCCAATGAAGCCATCCACAATCGCGTACAGTGTCACGATGACGACTGCGCCAATGCTGCGACTGGCGTCATAGCCCGGATACCACGACGACAGCAACTCGAGGAAAGCGTGGCCGTACCCAACCCAGATCAGGTTCGCCACGCCCATCATCAGAACGATGCCGCCCCATAGGATTGCCCACGTAAGGGCCATTGCTTTGATGTCGATCTTCATCTCTCACCTCGGACTAGAATTCTAGTCCCGGCTCAAGAGAAATTGCAGTGACGCTCGACTCATTCAGCTCTCGATCACGAAAAAAGGCTTCACTTCCGGCCGCGCCCAAGTCGATGCTTACTGCACCGTCCCCTGCGGCCTCAACCGCCGCAGATCCAGCGCGCATGCCACTGCATTCTGTGCATTCAGCCGCAGGTTGTCCGCAGCCGCCCAAAGCCAAAGCCTCGAGGTGAGGTTAGGGTTCCGGCCAGTCTGCTCAGGCCGCATCCGCACCAGCACGTCGCCCTGCCCCGTCGCCGCAAGGTTCGACGGCGAATCCGTATCCTCAAGCACCAGGTCCAAATGCTCGCCGCTCAAGACCTCTTCCAGCGCCGCAATCTCCACCGGCCGTTCCAGATCCACCGCAATCGAAAACGTCAGCCCGTGGAACACCGGCGCATGAACCAACTGCAGACAAAGCGCCGGCCAGCGCCCAGCCGAAAGCGCTTCATAGTGGCGGCGAATCCGCGCGTCCACCACAGCCAGATTGATCGTGGAGCTCTCGCCCAGAGCGCTCAGCATGTTGTAGGCCGCCTGCGCGTCGTAAATGGCCCGCGGCAGGCCCTGAAAGCTCAGCAGGCTCACCGTCTGCTGGTGCAACTCGTCCAGCGCCCCGCGCCCAAACTCGCTCGCCGGCGCCAGCACCGTGACAGCCGTCAGCCGAACCGGCGCAACCTGCTGCACCCGCTCCATCAGCAACCCAAGCGCAACAGACGCCGGATGCGCCGGAACCACCGCCGGTGTATACAGGTCCACTGTGGCCGCCTCGGAGCCAAGCCACGGCGCTCGCACCACCACACCAGCCTCCTGGTCAAGCGCGCCGCTCATATCCAGAACCGTCGAGCCCGAGCGAAGTGCCTCCCGCCAGTGCTTTCGCGTCATCGCCTCGCTGCCGCAAAAAAAAGTAAAGTCCACACGTTCGAACGCATCCGGGCCAATGGCCTGGATGAAGGTAACCTCATCGCCCACCTGGTCCAGTTGGCCCCGCGCCTCTTCTTCATCCAGCAGCGTAAAGCTGGCCTCCGCCAGCGGCGACTCCGAAATGGCCTCTTTCAACTCCCGCCCCAAAAGGCTCGAAGCTCCGGCAATTGCAATCTTGTACACAGGCATCCTTCATTCAAATCGAATTTCGATGGTCATTAACCGCGTGTCCGATCGCGCGTTATTGACCGATTATTGCTCTGCCAAAGCCGCCAGCCCCCTCAAAATCAAGTCGCTGTACCCGCATCAGTTCGCCTGATGCACGGCCTTTAGTTGAGGCTACCATGGGGCCGCTCGTGATTGCAGTTGCCTGTCCACGGCTTCCGGCCCCCATCTCTTCGCACACAAGTCGGCCCTGTGTTCTGCATGCGCCCACGCGCACTCTGCGGTTCGGATAAAGCGTTCAGCCTCTCCGTTGGTTCTGCGCATGCTGGGCCGATGCCGTGTCGGCCGAAGAACTCTGGAGCCGTGTGCCCCCACTCCGCCCACCGCCTCTTGCAGAAAATTACCCCCGACCGGCGCATACTACCTCTGTGAGCCCTCAACCGGGCTCATCGGAGCCTCAAAAAGAGGCCCCCCCCACCCCCCCTCCCTGTAAAGTGCACTGATTATGGTGCAGTAAAAAAATAACTGCCACATAATCAATAGTTTACAGACGCGATCCAGTTATCAAAAAGTAAACAACCTGTCGCATTTCGACGTTTTTTAGCAAAAAAACCTATAGTTTTGGGGTCTGGAGGCCACTCCAGGCACAAAACGCGCAGATTTGAACCCACCAAAAACGAGAGGCCTCTCCACCGGAGAAGCCTTCGATCGCACTATTTTTTCGAGCGTACTTTAGAACCGGTAAACCACGCCAATCTCGCCGCGCGCGTTCCAGTGCAAATGCGGCGAATAGGCTAGTTGCGGCGTATTGTTGGTCAGCGAAAACGCTGCGCCCACTCGGTCGCCCGTGGCGCGAATCGCCCAGCGTTGGCTCAAGTTATACACCAGCCCGCCGCCAAAGCCGCCCGCAAACGAAATGTCCGGCGTCACGCCTTCGCCGCCCGTATGTTCCACGCCCATTAACCCATGGACCAACACGTCGAAATTGCCGTAAAGGTTCGCGCGAAACTCCGGGCCCACCAGCGCGTCGTAGACCGACGGATCGCCGGGATTTCCCGTGCCTGTCGCAGGTTTGTAGTAATCGCCCATAGCCGTAATGCCGAAGTGACGGCCAAAGTCGCGCGTCACGCCGAACTTGCCGCCAATCAATCCATAACGCGACTGGTTCACCTGGTTAAGGCTCGTATAGCCCGCCAGCGCAAAGGCTTCGTACTTGAAAACGGGTGCTCCGCGATCGGCGCGCGGACGTTCCGGGGCAACCTGGCCTGTCGCAGCCAGGGGCATAAGCACGGCCGGAATTGCGGCCAGGATTGAAAACAGAAACTTACTCTTCAACGTGAAATACTCCTCGAATCTACTGGGGCCTGGTTGCCGCTTCAGGGCTGAGCCCCAAGGCAAACGCGGTGGCTGATCATCGGTACCTTCATAGACTATCCTTTCGACCCCGGTTTCCTCTACTCCGTCTCCATTCGCCTCCCGCTCGACGTTCAGCGCTGCTCGACCCCAACCGGCCCGGAGAGACGAACCACCTTGTCCAAAGTGTCTCTAACTGTGACGGATACGCCCCCCGGAAGATAGCGCCCAATCACCTCCGGACGAGTCCAATCCAGCCCCCAGCCGTCCTCGATCGCCACCACCGTATACTGCCCCGGCGCAGCATCGCGCAGCACAAAGCTGCCGTCGGAGTCCGACTGGTCGCGTCGCACCAGATCCGGAAACGCACCCCGATCCCGCGGAACCAGCAGCACCATCGCTCCCGCAAACCCCGCCTCGCCCTTCCGCGCAAAGCCCTCCACCCGCATCCCATCCGCGCTCACCCTCACTAGCAGCGTCTGCGGACGATCCTGCACCGCAACCACATTCCCAGTCCGCAACCTGCCCCCCACGCCAATCGAAAGCACCGCCTCCCGCAACCCCGCTTGCTCAACCCTCAGCTTCCACGCACCCGCCGGAACCGCCGCAAAGCTGAACGAACCCTGATTGAACGCCGACACCATCGGCTTCAATCCTTGCGAGTTGTCGGCCGGCTCCAGCGTCACCACTGCCTGCCCCGTCAGCCGCGCGCCCGTTGCCGTCTGCAGCGCTCCGCTCACGGCAAAGGCGGGAATCCCGGCTCCGGGTTCCACATGCTGGCTGTTGGCAGCGTCCAGCACCACCACCCGCGGCGGATCGCCCTGCGTCAGCTCATAGTGACCCGGCGCAACCCCGCTCAGCTCCGTGCTGCCCGTCTGAATGGCGTCCATGAACCCGGCGCTCACTGCCGATACTGGAACTCCAAAGATCGTTTGCCGCAACTCCGGACGCGCAATCGATCCGTCCTGCCTGCGCGGCGCTTCCACCGTAAGCTGCAGCGCCGGAACCGCGTGCAGGCTGATGTCCGCCTCCACGCGGCTTCCGTCCCCCAGTTCGACAGGCGAAGCGGCTGCCTCATCCGTCGTCGAATCGAAGTACGTGATCGGGTAAGCCACATCAAGCGCAGAATTTGCCTCGCTCCCTGACTCTCGCCGTCCTCCGCCGCGGTGCAGCGCGTACCAGGGCTCTGCCTTCACCGCCACCAGATACTTGCCCTTCGCCAGATTCGCAAACTCATACAGGCCCGTGTCGTCGGTCAGCGCCGTGTCAACCTGGACGATCTTCTCTCCTGGCTCGTGCCCCTGCGGCCTCTCAAACAGCATCACCTGCGCATCTGCTGCCGGGTCGCCCCCATCGTCCGAAACCACCCCCCGCAGCACCGCCCCCGGAGCCAGCCGGAACACAAGGCTGCCGGTATCCTGCCCTTCACCTGTAACAACAGCCGAGCTGAAGTCCCCATGCTGGTCATAAGCAGCAGTCGAGTAACCCCGCTTCGACGCAATCAACTGGTATTTGCCCGCAGCCAGCCCCTCAATCGCAAAGCGTCCGTCGTTGCCGCTCTGGGCCCCGGCGATCCGGCCACCGCCTTCCACCGCCAGCACGGCCACTGTCGCTCCCCGCACCGGTTCCCCCGTCACCGCATTCACCACCGTCCCCGCAATCCGGTAAGAGCCAGCTCCGGTCTGCGCGGAGGCGCTAAGCGATGTCCACATCACCACAACAGCGAAGACAAGAACAACCTCGACAGCTTTGAGACATTTCGCTTTGGCCAAGTGCCTCATTGTGTCGGCGCCTCCACAACCAGGTTCGCTGCCGCACCGGGCGAAAGCGTAATCTGCTGTTCCGCATTCGGCATCGCGACAAGCGCCTCGCGGTTCCGGTAGGCAAACTGCACGGATCCGGCGAATGTATACACGCGATAGTTCCCCGGTGTCAGCCCATTCAGCGTTGCCACCCCCCCCGTCGAAGCGCGCAGAGTCACAGCCTGAACATCCCCCGTCGAGTCGAAGTCCGGAACCACAAACACAGTAAAGAACGGCTCCTCACCCGCTGCGATCGATGCCAGCGTTTCAGGCAGGCTTAGTTGCAGGCTTGCGCAATCGTCGCGCACGGTGAACTCCATGGGCGCAGTCGAGCCGGAGAGGCCAATCCGCAACGGCTCGCGCGCCAGGGATGCCCCCCCCGCGGTGAACGAGGCCTCGCATAGTCCTCGCGCCGCTATATGCGTGTGCACCCAGTAGGCGCCGGGAAGGATGTCGCTTGCCGTCAACGGGCCGGCAGCAGGGCCGGTTGCATAAGCGCTCACGAGACTGTCGTCGACCCATCCGGCCGCCTGGCTTACCATCACCGTGATCTGATCGTTCTGGCCTGCTCTGAGCTCGGCGGACTGCACGGCGCCGTGGATCAGACTGACCTGAACGGGATTTCGACGCGGCGTCGATAGCGCAACGCGCAGTCCTGCAATGGCGCGGCCGGCCACGGAAAACTCGACCGCGCCTAAGAGTGCATCGGGCTCCCGGTTTGGGCTGTTCGAGATGTGGACTGAGGAGGGATTCGCTACTGGATTCGGAACCGTCGAGACCAGCAGCGTGTAGGTTCCGTCGGGCAGCAAGGACTGGATGGTGTGCGTCTCCTCGTCGTATTGCGCCTGGTACGGAAGCTCGTGTCCGGCGCTATCCATCACCGTTGCGGTTAAATTCTGTGCCGCGCGCGCCGCGGCATTGCCCTGCGGAAGCACCGCCAGCGCAGTAACGCTTTGAAACGGCTCGAGCGTGAGCAGCAGATTCGCCTGCCCCTCCTGGCCGTTCGCAACGTGGATCTTCGCCACGCCCGAAGGCTCACGCGCGTCCGGATAATACAGTGCCGGGTAGCCCCAGCGCTGGCCTGCCCCGCCAGGCACTCCATCCAAATCGCTGTCCATGGCCGGCTCGGTAAACAGAGCATAGTCCCCATCCGCGAGCCCGCCAAAACGGAATGTCCCGTCGCTGCGCGTCTTGGCCGAGGCACCTTGCTGCCACAGCAAGCGTCCGTCCTGAACGGTCCGCTGCGCGAGTATGATCTTGATGCCTTCGGCTGCGTCGCCCGTCGAGAGCTCCACCTGGCCCCGAATCGCTCCAGTCGGCGCGAGCGTAAACACCACGTCCGGCATCTGGGCGGCCACCAGAACATTGTGACCGCCAGCAGCCGTCGAAACAATGAATTGTCCGGCCCCGTTGGCAGCGGAAAAACCGCGATCCAGAAACCCCGGCTTCTCGACCGTCACCGACTGCGGCCCCACAGGGATATTGGGAACCTCGAAGCGCCCATCGCCATCGGTAAGGACGCCCGTCGAGGCATCGCCCTCAATCCGCACCAGCGCCCGCGCCAGCCCTTCGCCCGTCGAGGCGTTGCGCACCACACCGTGCAAAGTCGTGAGCGTGCGATCGACGGTCATCGGCTGCGATGGATCCTGCGCCAGCACTCGCACGGGAATCGAGAAGCTCGCCACAGAAATCAACAGCAAACCCGCACGCACGCTTTGCCTCACGGCCACCGCCATCAAGCTGCGCCGCATCTCACTGCATTCTTCAACTGCGTATCGATCGATTACCCGAGAGTCCACGCACCATTGTGACTGGTTGAAGTGGAGATAGGATAGCCGCCCGGCTCACCTTTTCACCTTCAGCAGACCTTCGCGGTCAAGCACTTCCCCGTTGAGGATCAGCACCGAGATGTGCCGGACATTCCAAATGTTGACCGTAGGGTCGCCATTGATCACCAGAATGTCGGCGCGGCGCCCGAGAGCCACCTGTCCCAGTTCGTTCCATCCGAACTGGATCGCGTAATTATTAGTCGCGGCGGCCAGCGCCTCGCGCGGAGAAAGCCCCAGCCTCACCAGCAATTCCAGCTCAGTATGCAGCGAAATGCCGGGCATCGTGCCGTCAACCGGCGCACCCGAGCCCGCCAGATAGTGCGGATGGGCCGCAAAGATCGTCTGGTTGATCAGCCACATCCGCATCGCATCTTGATCGGCCTTCTTGCGCTGCCCTTCCGTCATCCAGCGCTGTCCAATGGCGGGAAGGTGGCGTACCCAGTAGGAGAGCGGGTAGCTCAGCTCGCCCGTCGAGCGATCGGAAGGATTGAACAAATTGGCAGGGTCAAGAACCGCGGCTGCCGGACTCTTCCAAAGGTTGCGATGGCCGGGCAGGTTGAGATAGTAGAGGCTGAAAGTGGGCATCAGCGCAGAGTGGTGCGAAGCCAGAAAGCGGGCATAGGCGCGCAGATGCAGGTCCGTTGCGGGCAGGCGCACCGAGTAGTCGTAGGCCGTGCTTGCCGCCGATCCTTCGGGGTCGTCCACCAGGGGACGCTGCAACTCATCGGGGATGACGCCCAGGTCATAGCGGCTCATGTGCGGCAGCGCGTCTACCCCTGCCTCTACACCAACCGTGTAGGGAGTAGAGACGAACTCGCCATAGGTGACCAGCCCCAATTGGTGAGCGCGCAGAACGATCAACTGCGTATTGGCCGCGGTCATGTTGTGGCCCAGCAGCACGACCCGCGTCCCCAGTCGTGCCGTGGCGTTCAGTTGCAGATTCGTGTCGTCGGGACTAAGCTCTACCGGGCGCGCCCCCTCTGTCAGTTTTGCCGCCCATTCCGGCAGACGCGCCAGCAGGCTCCCGTTGTCGGTCGACCCCACTGAATCTATCGGGTAGATATGCGGGCGCGGATTGGCGGAGTAATCGACAAAGCCGTGCCGCAGGTCGCTCCGAGCCACCACCGTAGTAACGCCCATGTAGAGATTGGCATTGGCCTGCCCTTGGGAATTCATGCCGGCAAACCCATCCACAAGGCCCGGAATAATGTACTTGCCAGCACAGTCTATGACGCGCGCGCCCTTGGGAATTTCAATCGTTCCGTTCGTGCCGACTCCGACGATCTTGCCGTCCCGCACTATGACGATGGCATCACGGACGTCGCGCGCAGAGTGACCCCAGTTGGTCAAATCCACCAACGTCCCGCCAGTCAGAACCAGCGGAACGGACGCCACCTCCACGGGAACTGCTTGAGACCCCGGTCTGCACCATCCCAGCGCGCACACCAGCGCTAAACCCATCCATAGCGAACAATAGCGAAAAAATCCCATAGGAAAAATGGCCTATTGTGGATTGTCGCACGGCGCTTTGGGAGCGCGCGCAGCGGCCGGCTGCGGCGCAACGAAAGATGCTTGCAATTTTATTTAATCCGCGCTCTCTCAACTGGCCACAAGGGTTGGCCGGCGGCGGCCAGCCAGCAGCGGCATCACCTGGGCAAGCGCCGCGTCCACGCTCAGGCCGTGCTTCGCGCGCAGATCGTCCACCTTGCCGTGCTCGATGAACTGATCGGGCCAGCCGATGCGCACAACAGGAACCGCGCTGCCAAGCTCTTCCAGCGCCTCAACCACAGCGGAACCGAATCCACCCATCTTCACATGATCTTCAAACGTCACAAAGGCGGCCACGCGCCCGGAGTACTCTTCGAGCATCTCGCGGTCGATTGGCTTTACGAACCTTGGATTCACAACCGCGACGGAGTAGCCTTGTCGCTCCAGGCGGCCGGCCAGTTCGCGGGCCATGGATGTCAAGGGGCCAAGCCCCAGAATGGCCACGTCCGATCCGTCTTGAAGCACCTCTGCCTTTCC
>DATKWA010000184.1:0-2634 GCA_035529815.1 Occallatibacter sp.
ATCGCTCGCTCCTGGCCGATTCCCATGGTCAGCGCGGTCATGCCGGCAAGACCGCCCAGTTGCATGGTTTCGATGGCGGAGCTGGGAACAATGACGATCGTGGAATTTTGTTTCAACCCCTCATAGAGCATGTTCATGCCCCGCAAATGGAAAGCGATGGGATCGTTGGCATAGGTTCTGGCCGCTTCCACAAACTTCTCCGCGACATGCCGGCCTTAAGAGATCCCCTCCGAGTCCAGTGCTGCCGCGGCGCATTCTAGTATGTTGTTAGGCGAAAGCTTTCTCGCCATGAACGGTGTAAGAACTATGTTCGGTTCCTGCAATGATGCTTTTTGCATTGGCTACCGCGCCCTCTGTGCCATGGACAACAAGCAGAAACTTGTCTGTCTTCAGAGCCACCTCGTACTTGAGCACGCTGTCCTTCGGGATGCCGATACTCACCAAACCAGCACCTAATGCGCTGACGCCTCCAACTACGGCTGCTCCTTCAAGGCCCGCGATAATCCAGGCCACCAGCGGCCCGGCTACAAGAATCGGCCCCAGTCCGGGTATGAGGAACAATCCCGATCCGAACAAAAGCCCCCAGAATCCACCCCAGAACGCTCCCACCTTGCCCCAGTGCTTCATGCGGTCCCCAGCGTTGTAGTAGCCGACCACATGCTCGTCCGTATGCGTATCTTTTCCTGCAATCGAGAGGCTCTTCATGTCCACGCCCGCCTCTTGCAATTCTTTGATGGCATGTTCCGCCTGTGAGTGGGTATCGTAGATAGCTACTACAGAATTTGTAATGCTCATTCGCCTTCTCCATATCTAACGGTTGAATAGGGTTGTTTTTCGGGCGAATTGCTCCCGACATGCAATGCGCTGGCAGAGGATGTTCGGCTCTTGACGAGAATCTGTAAAAGTGGCGATTTTACGCGGCTTTCTGAAGAGCGACGAGTTGGGTTTTGGTGGCGGCCAGACGCTGGGCTTTCAGCAGCAGGTAGTTCAAGTTTCGATAGCCCCGTCCGCGGCGCAGCAGGGCTTTGATGTTGCCATTGACGGCTTCGACTACGCCCAGTGGTACCTTGGTGCGGCAGTAGTTCAAGATGCCATCGAGATGGTTGATGAGCATGTCGGCCAGCTTTTCCATGGGCTTGAGCCGCTGCCAGCGCAACTGATCGATCCAGCTATGCAGGTAGCGCATCATCGCCCCTTCGTAGCGGTAGTTCCACAACCGGTCCAGACTCTCCTTGAGCAGATAGGCTTTCAGCAGCCGGCGATTCAACGCGAACAGGGCATTCAGTTGCTGCTTCTTGTGCGCCGTCAAATGCACCCAGCGCGTCAGCAGCAGCCAGCGCTTGCCTTTGACCAGCTCCCGCGCCGGGCCGCCCTTGCGGAAGAACTCCTGGCGACGCACTTCATCGACGGCCTCCCCGGCGTGCTTCATGATATGAAACTTGTCATAGACGATGCGGCAGTTGGGCAGCCATTCCTCGAGGCTCTGCCGGAACGGGTTCCACATGTCCACGCAGGCCGCACGTACCGCACCCCGCTGGAAAACGCTCAACTGGGTGCGGAAAAACTCGTCCAGCGTCTCCTTCTTCCGCTCGGCGCCGAACCACAGCGGCTCGCCGCTATCCAGGTTGCTGACCACGGTGACGAACTTCTGCTTCTTGCCCAGAAAAATCTCGTCGACGCCCATCTGGCGCAGCGCTGGCTTGCGCCGCATCTTGGCCCAGCGCGCCAAATAGCGTTGATCGATGGCCCGCACCGTGCTCGCTGCCAGCCCGAATTGCTTGGCCACACGATTGGCCGCCGCGCTCTCACAGGCTTGGCCCACCGCGTCTTCAAAGCGCTTGCTGAAGGGCGCCTTCGAAGGCAGCAACGGCACCTTTTCCGCCCGCACCCCGCAGTCCGGACAGCGCACCCGGTACAGCTCCACCACCACTGTGGTCATGTACTCAAAGCATGGCAAATCACGTACTTCCCGCTCATAGCTCTCAACCACTTCGCCCACCAGCTTGCCGCACCCCGAGCAAACCAATTGCTTGTGCCCGCGCTTGCGCCGTGCCCACAGCTTCAGCCGCTTGCCCCGCTCGTCAATCTCATGCCGGTAAACCTTATAGCCCGGCCATCCCAATACCCGCGTCCAGTCGTTGTCTCGCATTGCCCCGAGAATAGCCGAAACTGGCCCACCTGAAAAAGCCGCAAAAATCACGCCGCTTTACACTTTCCTGCGCAGAGCCGGTATTATCTGCCTTACCTGATCGCTCCAGTGCGTCCAGAATCCTGCCGATTTGTGCATCGACATAGGTAATCAGAGCATAGTATTCCCGGCGGTGCAGTTGCACTGCCTCCCGCGTGCGCGGAAACGGCGCCAGCATCTCATCGCGAACCCTGAAGTCTCCCTGATCAAAAGGATGTACCGGCAGAAAATCCGGCGGCACTTCGATCTTATCCTGCGGATACATATCAACATATTCGCGCGGTGCCTGACGCGGGTCGTGCGGCGAGTTGAAGCCCAGATACATGAAGAACGGCGTGTCCCGCTTTGCCGCCTTATCCATTAGATGATCGATGAAGCAGTCGGTATAGAGAGAGGCAGAGTGTTGGATCTTGTCCGGCACCTCATTCCGCCATAACCCGGTGTGG
>DATKWA010000185.1:0-27464 GCA_035529815.1 Occallatibacter sp.
CCGCGCTTGTAAGCGCGAACCACCTGACGGCGACGTTCATGCTGCGCATCCGGAGATAACTTGCGGGCATCCTCACGTTCCATACTTACTTAGACGAAACAAGAGAAAATAAGTATCAGTATTTATTTGCCGAATCTATAAGTCACGCTTCCTCACGACGAGAAGTGACTGTGAGGTCGGGAGGGCATCCTCGCCAGAGAGAGGGAACTAATATTAGTTTTTGTGCAAGCGATGATAAGACGGATCATCCGCCGTCACCGGATCACAGCAGGATGCACTGCGAACGCAGCCTCCTACTCCCCAATCGCATGATCCGTCCCAAGATCCACACCACCCCACGCCTTCTGTTGCGTCCACATCTCCGCCGGCCAACTCCAGAACTCATCCGTCGCCGCAAGCCCAAGCGGCAGCCACACCGCCGAACACAGATACAAACTTCCCGTTGAGATATACGCTTCTCCAAGCGAAGGCTGATGCCCCGCAAATCCGATCGTTAGCCAACCCTTGTCGTCGAACATCCCCTTAGCCGCGCTCATGCGAGTCATCACCGCGGTCAGCGCGCAGCGCACCTGCGCAGGATGCACGCCCTCGGGCAACTTCCGCCGCAGCGAAATCTCGGCGAGCAGTTGGAATGCCCCGAAGCGATACGCAAGCGAGCGCCCGATCGGCGGATAAGTTCCCTCTGGGCTGATCAGCCGCTCCTGAATCGCCGCATAGCGCCGCGCCCGCGCCTCGAACGGCTCGCGGAACAGAACCTCCCATCGCTGCGTAGTCGGCCCCACCGCATCCAGCACATTCAGCAGCATCGGCTGAATCACATAGCTGTTGTAGTAGTCCCAGTGGAAAGTTGGCCCATCCCCGTAAACGCCGTCGCCCTTGTACCACTCCTGGTGCTGCCGCAGCGCGTAGTCAATCCGCATCGCATCCCACGGATGCCCGAACTTGCAGAACATAGCCTCGATCGTCGCCGAAAAAAGCAGCCAGTTGTTGAACCCCGGCAGCACCTTACGCGTCTCCACCAGCGAACGAATCAGATTCTCCTTCGTCGCCTCATCGAGCTTGGCCCAAAGCTCATTTGGTGCGCGCAAAACCGCCAGCGCCAGAAACGCCGCATCCACAACCGACTGCCGATTGTTGCCAAAGTTCAGCGCGTCTGGCGATTTCGGATCGCAGCCGTAGCGGATCGCCAGCCGCGCCCACTCCCGATACCGCGCCCGCAGCTTCTCCTCCGCTGGATCGTCGCCTGCCGCGCCTTCGAGCCACGGCGCCAGCCCGCACAGCAGCCGTCCTACAGCCTCAAGATGCGTTGATTGCGCCCGTGCCGCCTCATCTCCCTTCGCGCATTCAATAGGCATCGTCGCGCGCAGCTTCTGCTGGCTCATCGCCTCCAGCACCGGCTGCGAAACCCGCTCCACAACCGCCAGCCACTTCGCCCGGTCCTCCTTGCCTGTCGCGCGCTCCTGCGCGCCCTCTGCTGCTGCCTGTGTTGCCCCGCCCGCCAGCAGCGGCGCCGACGCCAGCAGAGCGCTCTTCAAAAATGTCCGCCGGCTTGCATTGCCCCGTAATTCCATTCGATGCATTCCTTCCTCAATGTTCTTGTCCGCACACATTCTAACCGCTGTGTGTTGTTTCAAACGCGTGCGCCTCTCACCGCAACACGCCACTCCTGTAAAGTTAAAGTTGGGATTCCGCGTCCTCATCGCGGCATTGCCCGCATTCAGAATGGATTGGCTTTGGCAACGGACGCAGCACACGCAAATCTAAATCAGCTCTTGCATTCGGTCTTCGGCTTTGCCCGCTTCAGGGCCGGCCAGGAAGATGTGTGCCGCGCCGCCATTGAAGGCCGAGATCTTCTTCTCGTCATGCCCACCGGGGCAGGGAAGTCGCTCTGCTACCAGTTGCCTGCCATTGCCCGCGGAGGCACGGCCCTCGTCATCTCTCCGCTTATTGCATTGATGGAAGACCAGGCCGCCAAGCTCACCGCGCTCGGCCTCAAGGTTGCGCGCATCCACTCCGGTCTCGATCGCAGCGTTGCGCGCCAGGCCTGTGCCGACTATCTCCAGGACTCGCTGCAGTTCCTGTTCATCGCCCCGGAGCGCCTGCGCGTACCCGGATTCGCCGAAATGCTCGCCAAGCGCAGGCTCGCCCTCATCGCAATCGACGAGGCCCACTGCATCTCGCAATGGGGTCACGACTTCAGGCCCGACTACCGCATGCTTGGCGAGCATCTCCCGCGCCTGCGCAGCAGCGACAACCCCGCGCCTGTCGTCGCACTCACCGCAACCGCAACGCCCTCCGTGCAGGCCGACATCCTCGCGCAACTCGGCATGGTCGAGCCGGCCAGGTTCATCCACGGATTCCGCCGCGACAATCTCGCCATCGAAGTCGTCGAACTGCCTGTCCCAGACCGCGCCGCAACCATCGCTAGCCTGCTCGTAGACCCAGCGCGCCGCCCCGCCATTGTCTACGCCACTTCCCGCAAACAAGCCGAGAGTCTCGCAGAAGAGTTGTCGCGAAAAATTCCCGCTGCCGCCTATCATGCGGGTCTCGATGCCGACACACGCGAGCGCGTGCAGACCGCCTTCCAGGCTGGTAAGCTCGAAGCTGTCGTCGCCACCATCGCATTCGGAATGGGCATCGACAAAGCCGACATACGCACCGTGATCCACGCCGGCCTCCCCGCCACGCTTGAAGGCTACTACCAGGAGATCGGCCGCGCCGGCCGCGACGGGGCGCAAAGCCGCACGTACCTCATGCACAGCTACGCCGACCAGCGTACACACGACTTTTTTCTCAATCGCAGCTATCCGCCCGCCGATCACCTCAGCCAAATCTATCGCGCCCTCGGCGACGAGCCACAGTCGGTGGACGATCTGCGCGCCACGTCGAAACTGAGCGAAGAAGAGTTCGACAGAGCGATCGAAAAGCTAGAGATTCACGGAGGCGCGCGCGTCGACTTCGGCGGCAGCGTCACCCGCGGAGGCCAGGGCTGGAAGAAGACTTACACCATCCAGGCCCAGTACCGCGCCGAGCAGTTTGATAAAGTGTTGCGCTTCACCACCTCGGCCGAGTGCCGCATGTCCGCGCTGGTTCGGCACTTCGGCGATGTCGCGGACGCGAGCCGCACCTGCGGCACGTGCGATGTGTGCGATCCGGCCGGCGCCGAGTTGCGCCAGTTCCGCCACGCAACCAGGGCCGAGCGCGAAATGGTCCAGCAGATCGTCGACGACCTGCGCGCCGTTGACTACAAAGCTACCGGCACGCTGCAACGAAGCCTCGAAGCTGTGGGCAAGCTTAGCCGCAATGAGTTTGAAGCGCTGCTGGACGCAATGGTGCGCGCCGGGCTTGTCGTGATTGAAGAGGCAGAGTTTGAGAAGGACGGCGAAGTGATTCGCTTTCGCAAGGTGCGCATCACCGACGCCGGCTTGGAAGTGCGCCCGGCCTCTCCCCTTGCCCTGCTCATCGGCGACGGAATTGTGGGCAGGTTAGGTAAACGCTCCGACGCTCCTGCGCAATCAAAAAAAACCAGGCCCGCGGCCGCAAAGTCCGCCGCCAAAGTCGAACCGGCGCAGTTATCCGCCGCTGGCGAAGCTCTCGCCGCGCGCCTCAGGGAGTGGCGCGCAGCAGAGGCAAAGCGCCTGCGCATCCCGGCCTATGTCGTCATGCACGACCGCACCCTGACAGCCCTGGCACAAGCGCAGCCCTCGAATCCGCGCCAACTGCTCGAGATCGATGGAATGGGCCCCGCCAAAATCGAAAAATTTGGCGAAGCCATTCTCGCCTTGTGCGCAAACAACTGACCCGCCGCAAATTCGACACAAAAGAAAGCGGCCCGAAGCGAGGTATTCTCGTTCCGGGCCGTTTCTTATCTCTGTAGCAGCAGGCTGCTACGCCACGCGTTCAATCACAACCGACTCCAGAATCACCGCTGATTTGGGCTTGTCCTGCCCACCGCGCGGAACCAGAGAAATCTTGGTCACAACGTCCTGCCCTTCCACCACTTCGCCAAAGATCGTATGGTTTCCCGTCAGCCACGGCGTCGCCGCAACCGTGATAAAAAACTGGCAGCCATTCGTCCCCGGTCCGCTGTTCGCCATCGCCAGCTTGCCCGGCTTGTCGAACTTGTGCGGAGAGCCCTTGGTCTCGTCCTCGAAGCGGTAGCCTGGCCCGCCCATGCCCGTTCCTGTCGGGTCGCCGCCCTGGATCATGAAGTCGGGAATCACGCGATGAAAAATCGTCCCGTTGAAGAGCTTGTCCTTTGACTTGGAGTTCGTCGAGGGGTGGGTCCACTCTTTTGTGCCCTCAGCCAGTTCCACAAAGTTCTTCACGGTGATGGGCGCGTCGTTCTCGAAGAGGCGGACGGTAATCTTGCCTTCGCTGGTCGTGAAGGCGGCGTAGGTTCCTGGTGCAAGTGCCATTTTTTGAACTCCTGGGGTTTGTCTGTTGGGTTAAGGTTGCGGCGCGGGCGGCGGCTTAAGTGCGGGCGCGGCTGCGGCGTTCGGGTCTGGCGGCAACGGCTGCCCCTCGGGCACAATCGTCACCTTGTTGAGCATCACCGGTGTCAGAGGCTTGTCGTCGCTGTCGCGCGGAACGCGCGCAATCGCCTTCACCACGTCCACGCTTGGGTCGTCGCATTGCCCAAACAGTGTGTAGTGGCCGTTGAGCGAGTCTACGGCCTGCTCGGTGATAAAGAACTGGCTGCCGTTGGTGTCGGGGCCGGAGTTGGCCATCGCCAGCCGTCCCGGCCGATCGAAGAGCAGGTTCGGATCGATCTCGTCCGCAAACGCGTACCCTGGATCGCCCATTCCCGTGCCCATCGGATCGCCGCCCTGAATCATGAACTCCGGAATCACCCGATGAAACGTGGTCCCGTTATAAAGTGGCTTGTGGTGCTGCACTTGCTTGGTGGCCGGGTCGGTCCAGTCCTTGGTGCCCTCGGCCAGACCAATAAAATTGGCCACCGCCAGTGGCGCCTGCTTCTGGTAAAACTGGCAGGTAATGCGTCCCATCGACGTATCCATCACCACCGTCGGGCCATTAGGGACAATAGACATAGCCACATTTGCTGTCGGCGCATCCGGCAGTTCGCCGGCAGCCGGCGGTGTCGTGGGCGGCGTCGATTGCTGAGCAAACACCACTCCCAACACCAGGACCAGACAGCCCGCAGCCAGAGTAGAAACGAAAAGCGAAAACTTGAATTTCATACAGAATTTCAGGGTAAATCACCCGGCTTGGGATCGGCCAGCCCGGTGCTGGCCTAGTATCTTTATTCCATGAGCATTTTTCGTGTTCAACCCATTCATGCCCTGGCAATTGTCGCGTCCGCCTTGTTCTGTCTTGCTTGTCCCGCCGCGCGCCTCGCCGCGCAGACCGACAAGCCCGCTGCCGACAAAGCCACCGCCGACAAAACAGCTGCCGCCGACAAAAGCGCCGCGGCCAACAAAATCGATCTGCCCCCTCTGCCGCCCGAGGCGCACACCCAGCAGTCCATCCAGCTCGACGGCAAGACCCTGAAATATACCGTCACCGTCGGCGCCTTGCCCACGCGCGACAAAGACGGAAAAATCGTCGGCGAAGTCGTCGTTACCGCCTACACCGCCGAGGGCGAGAACCGTCCCGTCACCTTCGCTCTCAACGGTGGCCCCGGCGCATCGTCGGTCTACTTGAACTTCGGCGCAATCGGCCCCAAGCATATGCAGTTCGGCAACGAAGGCGACAGCCCCTCCGACCCGCCCACACTCAAAGACAACCCCGGCACCTGGCTCAATTTCACCGACCTCGTCTTCATCGATCCCATCGGCACAGGCTTCAGCCGCGCCACCGTTCCTGAAGACCAGGCCAAAAAACTCTTCTACAGCGCCACGCCCGACATCGATTATCTCTCCCGCATCATCTACGACTGGCTCGTCAAAAACGACCGCCTCGGTTCGCGCAAGTATTTAGTCGGCGAGAGCTACGGCGGCTTCCGCGGCCCGCGCATTGCCTACTACCTCCAATCGCAAATCGGCGTCGCCATGAACGGCGTCGTCCTCGTCTCGCCCTATCTCAACCCCACCATCGAGGATGACGGCGACCTGTCCCCCATCCCCTGGATGATGACCCTGCCGCCCATCACCGCTGCCCACCTCGAGCGCGAAAACAAGCTCACGCCGCAGGCAATGGCCGACGTCATCGCCTATACCGAGGGCGAGTACGCAACCACGCTCATCAAGGGCCGCGCCGATCCCGATGCCCAGCAGAAAATGATCGCCCGCGTCACCGAGATGACAGGCCTCGATCCCGAATTCGTCAAATACTCCGGAGGCAGGCTAGACACCGCGGCCTATCTGAGAGAGGTCCATCGCGAGAAGGGAGAACTTGGTTCCGTCTACGACTCCAACGTCACTTCCTTCGATCCGTTTCCCTTTTCGCCCGACCAGCGCGCCAACGACCCCATTCTCTCCAGCATCGTTGCCCCCCTCACTACAGCCATGGTCGACTTCGTTACCCGCGTCGTCGGCTGGAAGGTTGACGCGCGCTACAACGCGCTCTCGTATGACGTGAACCGCCTCTGGGACCGCGGCGAAGATATGAACAAGGGTTCCGTGCCCCAGTTGCGTCAGGCCGTAGCCGCCGATCCCAAGCTGCGCGTCCTCATCGCCCACGGCTGGAACGATCTTTCCTGCCCCTTCATGGGCTCCGTTCTCACCGTCGATCAAATGCCAGTCATGGGCGACCCAACTCGCGTCGCCGTTCGCGAATATCCCGGCGGCCACATGTTCTACACACGCGAGTCAAGCCGCCTCGAACTTCGCAAAGACGTCATGGATATGTACAGCAAACACTAAATCAGTTTCAAAAACCGATTCGGAGCCAGTCGCGCCTCCGGAAACACCGTCTCAAGATTCTGCGCCCCAAGCGTCTGGCTCACCACCTCGCCCAGCACCTGCCGAAAATCGGTCGTCAGCACCAGGTCGCGCCCTTCATTCAGCTGGTCGTTGTCGAGGCCCGGCCAGCGTCCATAAACCTTCCCGCCCTTCACCTTTCCGCCCAGCACAAACATCGCATTTGCATGTCCATGATCGGTGCCGCCCGTGCCGTTCTCGCGCGCAGTCCGGCCAAACTCAGACATCGTCACCAGCGTCACGTTCTCCGCCTCGTCCCCCATATCGCGCCAGAAAGCCGCAATGCTCGCAGAAAAATCGCTCAGCCGGTTCGCCAGTTGACCATTCGCGCCACCCTGGTTCTGGTGCGTGTCCCATCCGCTCACATCGGTGAACGCCGCCTCAACGCCCAGGTTCGCCTTCAGCAATTGCGCAATCTGTTTCATATTGTTGCCAAACTCGCTCGCCGGATAGTTCACCCCGGCACCCGGCGTATATTGCGCCGGATTCGCCGCCCTCAGCATCTTCACCGCATCGAAGGTTTCATCCCCCGCTGCGCGAAAAATCCGGTCGCCGCTATCGGCATACATCGTCTCAAAGGCGCTCGCCGCCGGCGATGGCGCCGCACCCCGCCCCGCAACCGTGAACCCATTCACATTCGACAGCGCAATCGCCGGAATCTTCCCGGACAGCGTCAGCGGCACCTCACTGCCCAGCGCGAGCGCGCGAAACGCCGTCTGCTGCTCGCACGTCTGCGCGCAGCGGCGATGCGCGTCTTCGGCCTGCAGCGCGCGATTCAGCCATCCGTCCTGCGTACTCTTCACGCCAGGCGTGCCTGACTCCATGTAATCCTGTGCATCGAAGTGCGACCGCGTCGCATCCGGCGAACCCGCTGCATGAACAATCGCCATTTGCCCCTGCTCGTAGAGCGGCTTGAACGCGCCCAGCGAAGGGTGCAGTCCAAAAAATCCATCCAGATCAAGAACTTGTTCCTGCGGAATCGCAATCGAAGGCCGCATCGCGTAATAATTCTTCTCCCGATACGGCACAACAATATTCAGCCCATCCGCCGCCCCGCGCTGAAACACCACAACAAGCCGCTGCCCCGGTTTGCCCGCAGCCTCCGCCATCACAGACCGCACTAGAAAACTCGGAATTGCCGTTGTGCCCGCAACCGCGAGCGAGCCCTTGTGAAGAAAGAATCGCCGGTTCATCTGCATCTCAATCCGCTCCTTCATCCGTACGAATTTCTATCGCCGCTGGAACTCCGGCGACCCGATCAGTAATCCCGCCAGCACCTGATCCTGTCTTTCCACAGCCGTCGCATTACCGGCCCGATTCCTGCGCCTCGCCGCCACAGGCTGCGCCAATCCCGCATCCTGCCTGGTCTGCGCCGCAAACTGCTGCAACGCCGCCGACCGCGTCGTCTCGCTCACGCCCCCTGGAATAAGCACCGCCTCCAGCCGCGCCTCTTCGCTCTCAGGTGTTGCCGACGTATCCGCCGGCGCACCAGCCAAATCCGGCACCTCCGCCCAAGTCGCCACAACCCCCGGCAGCCGATTCGCCGCAAGCGCCAGCGCAAAATTCATCCGGTCCACCAGCGCCCCCGTGCTCACCCACGTCGACGCCTTCCAGTCGTACCCCGTCGGCGGAACCGATCCATATACCGGCATCCCCATCTGGCGCAGTTGATTCGCCAGCGGCAGCACATTCCGCACGCTCGCATTCGACGCCCGCACCGCCGACACCACAAACTCCAGCGGCGTCTTCACCTTCGCCCGATAGTTCGCCTCCGACCAAAACTCCGGCGACCGAAACAGCGTCCGCAGCACCGCCGCAATATCCCCGCCGCTCGACATATACGACTTCGCCATCCGATCCACCAGCTCCGGCGGCGGATCGTCCGCAACAAACCGCACTGCCAGTTCGCCGCAAATAAACCGCGCCGTCGCCGGACTCGAAGCCAGCATGTGCAGCAGCTCGCGCCCTTCCATCTCGCCGTTCTCTTTGATCTTCTTGCCCAGCACTTTCTTCGTTCCCGGCTCGTGCCGATTCGGATTAAAGTTGAACGACCCCGCCACCAGCGGCCGGTCAATACCCCAGCCCGTCAACACGCGCGCCACCTCGGTCACATCCGCCTGCGTATAGCCGCCATTCACGCCCAGCGTGTGCAGCTCCATCAGTTCGCGCGCATAGTTTTCGTTCAGCCCTTCGTGTACTTTCTTCTTTGCCTCAGGCCTGCGCACTGCAACCCTCTCGGCCCGTTCGGCCGCCAGCGAGTGTGGTCCGACGCTCTGTGCGTTGTCCAGATATGCCAGCATCGCCGGGCTCTGCGCCACCGCATCCAGCAGGTCCTCAAACTTGCCCAGAGCCCGCGGACGGATCGTGTCCCGCGCGTAGCTCACCAGGTAGTAGGGCATCTGCTCGTTCTTGCGCAGGTACACGTTGAAGTGGTTCAGCCAGAAATCCGTCATCACTTCATCCAGCTGCGCATTCGAGTAGATATCCCGCGTCAGCCGTTCGGCTATCAGATCTTCTGCCACCAGCCGCTCCGGATTCTCAAGCGCGCGCACCGTCAGCCTCAACCCTGGACTCAGCCCCACATTCAGTTGCACGCGCTCCACCGGTCGCAGCGACTTGATGAATCCTTCGAACTCTTCCGGCTGCATCGCCGCCAGCCGTTCAACCCGTTGCTCCGGCCCCAGCGCAAGAACAGCCGCAATGGCCGTGGCATCAAACGCCGTCTGCGCTCCCGCCGTCTGGCCGGCGCTGGTCTCCATCGACCCCGCAGTGCTCATTGCCGTCGGCGAGCTATCCGCACCCATCGCATTTGCGCTGTCGGCAGCTCCCGTGCCCGTCACCACGTTGCCCTGCGCGTCCACTCTCACCATGCTGCCGTCGGAGGCCAGTTGCATCGTGCCCCCCGCGTCTTTCCCTGCGGCCTCTTTCCCTTGGACATCGTTCGCCTTGGCCCCGTTCTCCGCGCCACCCGCAGCCTTCTCCGCCTTCTTCGCCTCAAGCCGGTAGATCTGGTTCTCGTAGATCGCGTGCAGCGTCCCATCGGTCGGAATCGGCACCCGCCCCGTAGTCATCGCCTGGCGAATTTCAGCATTGCTGGGCAGCCGGTAAAGCAGATCCTCTGTGCTCCATTGCATCTCCGGAAAATCGGCCAGCCGCGCATTCAAATCTGTCTCGTCCATCGACTCCGGATGCAGTTGCGCCTCGAACCACTTCTCCAGACCCTCGGCCCGCACCGCTTCAACATCCCCCGGTCGTGGCCCAAACGTGAACCGGTTCAGCGCCTGCAGAATCCGCTGGTCGCCGCGCAACTGTTTCGACGAATACGCCGGCCGCGCCTTTTTATGGGCAGCGGCCGGCTCGGTGGGGGAGGGCACCTGTTGGGTATACCCCAGCGAAGCCGGGGAGCAAAGCAGGAGACACAAGATCGCGGCCAGCGGGCGTCTCAGTGATTCCATCGATGGCACTCCAGGGGGAAGAATGGCCGGGATCGTACCCATGGCGCGACCCTGCTGTAGGGTCAGACTCCATTCCTGAGCGAAAGTTGCGGTCCAGCCAGATGCCCGGTAACCCCGCCCCCAATTGTTCAGATGTTCAGGACAGGCCATAGCCCTTGGGCCTTGCCGAAAATTACCCCCGGCCCGCGCATACTGGTTCTATGCAATTCCGACAAACAAACCCGTGCGCCGGCCCGGAATCGCCCTCCAAAGTCGGACCTCTCGGCCTCCTGAAGGCAGACCCCCTACCCCCCCTCCCTGGAAAGAAAAGCGAAAACAGGGTGGAGACGTTCTGCAAGTATTTCATTTTAAGCGATTTAAAAACTCAACCCGGTAATCAAAGAGTAACTGTACCCGACGAAAAACGACGTTATTTTGTGGTTTTATCGCAAATTTAAGGCCCAAAACTGGCCTTCAGCACCCTTTTTTGCAGCGCGCCATGATGGCGGCATGGAGCCGGTCGCGCAAATCGTTCGGCAGCTCGTACAGGTCATGGGATCGGTAGATTTCAATCGTCTTGCGCGTCGTATTGAAGATGACTTCGCAATGTCCGCACTTGTGCAGATGCGTTTCAAGTTCGGCGCGCACTTCCGCGGCAATCGTGTCGTCAATCAGGTCGTCCAGAAGGGCGATGAACTCAGAGCATTTCACGATTCAGCCCTCGCTACTCTGGGTCCGGCCATTCGCGACCCCGGTTTGTTCTTGAAATAACGGCTCAGCCGCTCGCGTAATTGCAGTCGCGCGCGCAGCAGCCGCGACTTCACTGCCGGAACGCTCAGGCCCAAAGCCTCGGCCGTGTCCTCGGTCGAAAGCCCTTGCACGTCCCGCAGTTCGAACACAACCCTGAACCCCGGCGGAAGCCCTTTGATGGTCTTCTCCAGGATTTTGCCCAGCTCGGTTTGCGTGTAGTTCTGCTCTGGATCGGGAGCCCAATCGGCCAGGTCGCGCGGTACAGAGCCGTCCTCGGTCTCCAAATCCTCGTCGATCGAGACCATCTTGCCCGTGCGCCGCTTGCGCAGCCGCATCAGGCTTTCGTTCACCGCGATACGAACTAGCCATGTGTAGAATTTTGAATTCCCCTGAAACTGGTCGAGTTTCTGATATGCCTTCAGAAACGCGTCCTGCATCACATCCTCGGCATCTTCACGGTTTTGCGTAATGTGCTGCGCAATCCTGAAAATCTGACGTTCGTACTTGCGGACAAGCTCGTCGTACGCCGCAATATCGCCGCCGCGAACCCGTTCAACCAGGGCCACGTCGGGATGCGGCTCGTCTTGTCCCGTATTAGGTTGGATGGTCGTCATGGGGCTTGGTTGCGGAAATCGTTGCGAAAATCGTTGTGAAGGAGCTTTGGACCAGCTTGCGCTTCTGGAATCAGACCGTCAAAAGAAGAGTGTAAAGGACGGCGGGGCAGGGAACCAAACAGCAGGTTGCCAATTATGGGACGAATGAAGCCTCGCTGTTCAAAATACGGAGTCCCGACGTAACGCGAGTGGTTCGGGGGCGCCGTTGTCGGCCGGAAGCGGCATAAAGTGGAGATATGAGAGCAGCTTTTACCCAAAATCCGATTGCACGGCCAGCCAGTCAATTTCTCGCCGTTCTGCTTTCAATCCTTATGCTGGTGCAGCCCGTGGCCGGGCAAAGCTCAGGCAGCTCTGCAACCGCGCATTCCCATGCCTCCGCAAGCAAAGGCAATAAAGCAGCAGGCAACAAGAAGGCTGCACCAAGCTCCACGAAGAAAAGTTCCAGCCGCACCAGAACATCCGCAAGGAAGTTGTCGGCCAAAAGCCGCAAGTCGTCCAGGCGCCACAAGCCCACCAGCCGTGCAAGCCGCGCCACCCGCGCAGCCAGGGCGGCGCGCACGGCCCGCCTCAGGATGGGCTTTGTCGCCTCCGCCGAGCTAAGGCCCATGGCCCAGCAACTGGCCAACCTGCGCACGCCCGCCGCTTACGCCGGGGTCACCGCTTATGCGCGCAAACATACCGGCGAGGCCGCGGCGGCAGCCTATCTGGCCCTCGGCCACGCCTATCTTCTCGACAAGCGCTATGTCGAAGCCGAGGCCAACCTGCGCCAGTCGAGCCAGGATGGACAGGACTTGGCCGACTATGCGGAATTTCTCCGCGCCCAGGCGCTCCATAACTCCGGAGACGACGCTGCGGCAGAATCGCTGTTGCGCGGCTTCACCGATCGCTACCCAGACAGCATCTTTGACGACGAGGCCCCGGAGCTGGAGGCAAACATCCTGCTGGCCCTCAACAATGCTGCCGGAGCCCAGCGCGTGCTGGCCAAAGCGGCAGGGCTGGCCGCAGAAGACCGCACCGGCTTCCAACTGGCTCTGGGACAGACGCAGTTCGCCCTCGGCCAGAAAGACGCCGCGGCGCGCACGTTCAAACAACTGTTGTTGGCTCATCCGCTCAGTCAGGATGCGCAGGTTGCCCGCGCCCGGCTGACCGAGATGGGGGTCGAAGCTACGCTGACGCTCGCCGAGCTGCGCGGCCTGGCCGACGCTTACTACAAAGGCGGCCGCTATGAGCAGGCCGCCGACCAGTACCGCGCCCTGCTGCTCATGCCCGGCCTCAACGCCACGGACCGCAACGGCTTTGCCGTGGCCGCGGCGGCCTGCGACTACAAGCTGAAACGGCTTACCACCTCCCAGGCGCAGGCGCTCGCCGATACACCCGACGAGAGCGGCGCGCGGCGGCTTTATCTGCTGATGGAACTGGCTAGAGGCCGCGACGACACTGCCGCCCAGCAGAGCATTGTCACCGAAATGGAGTCCAGATTCCCCTCCAGTCCGTGGCTGGCTGAGGCGCTATTCTCCAGCGGCAACATGTACCTGCTCAAGCGGGACTATCCCAATGCGGTTCAGTACTACGCATATCTGGCGGCGCATTTCCCCGACAGCCAGAACGCAGCGGCGGCTCATTGGCGCGCAGGCTGGCTCAGCTATCGCCAGGGCCTCTACGCCGACGCCGCGCGCCTCTTTGACGAGCAGATCAAGCTCTATCCCACGGCGCCGGAGACGGTGGGCGCGCTCTACTGGCGGGGGCGTCTCTTCGAGACGCAGGACCACGCTCCAGCCAGGGCGGCAGCCAACTATCGCGCCATCGACCGGGCTTACCAGCACTACTTCTACGCGCAAATGGCGCGCCAGAGGCTTGCGGCCCTCGGAGACGCGCGGCAAGTGCCTGTCCCACACCTCGATCGATTGCAGCCCGTAGCGGTGCCTCTGTTGGTCCAGAGCTTTCCGGCCGACAGCCCGCATCTGGCCAGGGCAAGGCTGCTGGCCAATGCCGGACTGAGCGAATACATTGCGCGCGAGATTGCCGCGGACCCCGACTCTTCGTCCTGGAGCAAGCTGGCTGAGGCGCAAATCTATTCCTCCTACGGCGAGAACTTCCGCGCCCTGCGGGCGATGAAGCGGGCCTTGCCCTATGCCGCTTCAGCCTCCATTGACTCGATCCCGCTGGCCTACTGGCGCATTCTCTTTCCCCAGCCCTGGTGGGACACCATCAAAGCCGAGTCGGCAAAGAACAATCTTGACCCATACATGGTTGCGTCCCTCATCCGGCAGGAGTCCGAGTTCAACCCTGCGGTCGTCTCCTACGCCAACGCCTGGGGCTTGATGCAGCTGCTCCCCTCCGTCGGCAAGGCGATGGCGCGCCAAGAGGGAATCAGCCACTTCCAGACCTTCCAACTGCTCGACCCCGAGACCAACATCCGCCTCGGAACCCGCTATCTGCGTCAGATGCTCGACCGCTTCGGCGGAGTGCAGGAATACGCTCTGGCTGCCTATAACGCGGGCGATAGCCGCGTTGCGGACTGGGAGGCAGCCGGACCCTATCAAGGTATGGACGAGTTTGTAGAATCGATCCCCTTCACGCAGACGCGAGAGTACGTCGAGGCAATCCTCCGCAACCAGGAAACCTACAGGGCAATCGACGAAGCAGCTCAGTCCCAGCCCGGAGCGCGGACCGGTGGGGCCCAGTGAGGGACACCGATCCACTTTGGGCCGGGGAATCCCGCTCGACACTCCGGCGGTACGATTCCATTTGACTTGGACTGCCAACTTCGGTATCACTGTGAAGAATATTGATTCAAACCCGATGCCGCGCAGGCGTCGGGACGCCATTCGCAGTCTGCAGTTGTTCCCCGAGGGGCCGGCCCCAGAACAGCGGATTCGGCTCGGTTACATCAACCCAATGGAGGGCACGATGTCAGCCGACTTGCAGTTCATGGAAGAATGGATCCCCGAAAGAATGGACCCCGGAACGGTTTTTGTCCTGGAAAATCAGGCCAAGATGGGCCATGCCCAGAATCCGTTTGTCGCCGTCATGTCCTGTCCGCGCTGCGGCACCCTGGGTCTCATCACCCGCCGACAACTCTACGCAGGAGAAGCCATGATCTGTGGTGGCGATGTCTGCTCGGCCGAATACAGTCTGGATGGCGACAACATCTGCTTCCGGTGCGCTCAGTAAGAACCGTGCCAGTGAGTTAGAATCCTAGCTGGGCATGGAGCTATTCCTCAATTCCGGCTGGGCTCTGGTGGCAATCGCGAGCCTGTGCCTGTGGATACCCCTGGGTCGGCGCACAGCCGCCAATGGTCGCTTGTCGTTCATCGCCCTGGTCGTGCTCATCGTCACCCTGTTCCCGGTCATCTCCGTCAGCGATGACTTGTGGTGCCTCCACAACCCTGCGGAAACAGACACTTGCCAGCGCCGCGACTACGGGGTCTCCTGCCCCCACTCCATCTTCCCAGTCGCCACCCTTCCCGAGTCAGCCGTTGCCGCGCCAGTGTTCGGCTTCCAGCGCCTCGCCCTCCAGCCCTATGCCCCCCCGCAACTAGCCGCCAACCCCGCCCTTACCCCCATCCATAACCGACCCCCACCCTCCGCCTGATCGCTCCTCCACGCCAACCCCCATCCCCCCTCCTTTCATCTGTCGCCGCGCAACCCCCGGCGCAAAGGATGCGTATGAAGCAGATATTCCCTTATGGGTCTGCTCCAGTAGTGGCTGCATTAATCTTTCTGGTGGCAGCCGTGTCTCCGGCGCAGCAAAGTCTCACCTGGGATCAGGTGAAGGCCAGGTTTGAAGCGGGCAATGCCGCCCTCAAGGCCGATGCCGACACCGTGGACGAGATGAAAGCAGCCGAGGTTACGGCTTATCTCCGTCCCAACCCCCAGCTCACTGTATCGGCCGACGGTACCCAGATCGTCCCGCACGACGGCGTCTGGACTCCGTTCAAGGGAACCTCCGAGCAACCGAATGTCAGTTATTTGCACGAACGCGACCACAAGCGCGAACTCCGGCTTGAGAGTGCAAAGGAAGGCACCCGCATCACCGAGGCCCAGCACGAGGATCTCAAACGCAACCTTGAATTCACCCTGCGCGAGGCATTCGTGCAGACTCTGGAAGCCAAGGCCGTTCTCGAACTCGCGAAGGCAGACCTGGATTACTACGACCACATCATCGAGATCAGCCGCGCCCGCTTCAAGGCCGGCGATATCGCGCAGATCGATCTGGACCGCATCGAATTACTGCGCGTTCAATACGAATCTGAGATGCAAACCGCAATCATTAACCTGCGCACCTCGAAAATCCAACTGCTTCAACTGATGAACGACCGCACTCCCGTGCAGCAGTTCGATGTGACGGGCGTCTTCGACTTTTCAGACTCGTTGCAGCCGCTGGACGAATTTCGTCAGGCTGCCGCAAGCGCGCGACCCGATTTACAGGCAGCACTGCAATCCATTCAACAGTCTGAAACCAATCACAAACTGGCCGTTGCCAATGGGTCCACCGACCCAACCTTTGGCGGCTGGTACACCTACAACGCCTCCAGCAATAATCCCAATGGCATCCAGACTCTCGGCGCCAGCGTGAGCATTCCTTTGCGCATCTTCGACCGCAATCAGGGGGAGAAGCAGCGTACTCTGATCGACATCGATCGCACCCGCCAGGCGAGCGAAGCCGTGCGTGCGCAGGTCTTCAGCGACGTTGACACAGCCTATGCCGAGGTCGAGAGCAGCATCACGCTCCTCAAGCCCTACAAGGCGCGATACAAAGACCAGGCTTTGCGCGTACGCGACAACGTCACCTATTCCTATCAGCACGGTGGCGCATCGCTCATGGATTTTCTCAATGCGCAGAGCGATTACCGCATCGTGCAACTGGCCTATGTGCAACTCCTCGGCTCGTATCTAACCGCTGTCGGACAACTGAACCTCGCCGTAGGGCGCGAGGTAATTCAATGAAGTCAATTCTCCGTTTCAAGCGTCGCCACGTCGCGGTTGCAATCTGCATTCTGGCCGCGTGTTCCACGATCGCTCTCTCCGGCTGTAAGGATAAGCCACAAGGCGACGGCGCTCCGCCGCCTGCCAAAGTCGTTCAGATTCCCGACATGAATCTGATCACTATCGATAGCAATGACGCGAACAAGTTCTCCGTGTCCGCTGCTGAAAAGACCGAGGTAGCCAGCCAACTGAATGCTACCGGCGCCGTCTTTCCCGATGTCTCCCGCGAGGTTCCCGTGATCTCGCTTGCAAACGGCCGAGTCGTCGACATCAAAGCCCGACTCGACGACCACGTAGCAAAAGGGCAACTCCTGCTCAAGGTGCAAAGCCCCGACGTCACCAACGCCTTTGATACCTACCTGAAGGCATCCAACGACGAGCAACTCGCCAACAAAGCCTATCTCCGCAGCCAGGATCTGTTTCAGCATGGAGCCGTCTCCCAGGCCATGCTCGAGCAGGCCGAAGACGCAGAGAAGAACGCCAAGGCCGACGTCACCGCCGCCGAAGATCAATTGACTACCCTCGGCGTCGACAAGAACCACCCCAGCAGCGTCGTCAACGTCTATGCGCCCATCGCCGGCGTCATCGTTGCCCAAAACGTCACCAACGCAGCCGCAGCCGGCGTAGGCCTCTCCGGTTCGGCAACCGCATTCACCATCGCCGATCTCTCCCGAGTCTGGGTTGTCTGCGATGTCTACGAAAATGATATTCCAAAACTGCAACTCGGCCAGCAAGCGAAAATCACAATCAATGCATATCCAGATCGTCCGCTCACAGGCATAGTCAGCGACATAGGCCCCATCCTCGACCCCACGCTCAGAACCGCGAAAGTCCGAATCGAAGTCGCCAACCCCGGCTTCCTGAAACTGGGAATGTTTGCGACCGCCACCTTCTCCAGCCGTGGAAAGGAGACGCACGCCGTCGTCCCCGCAGACGCTGTTCTCCATCTCCATGACCGGGATTGGGTCTTTGTCCCAGCCGGCGGAAATCAGTTCAAGCGCACCGAAGTGCATGCCGGCGAAATGCTCAGCGGCAATCGGCAGTTGATTCTCTCCGGCATCGATCCAGGCCAGCAGGTAGTCACGAATGCTCTTCTTCTCGAATCTGCGGGGAACCAGTAAATGCTGCGCGCACTCGTTGATTTCGCACTCAGAAACCGCTGGCTCGTTCTCGGCGGAGTCGTCGTGCTCACCGCATGGGGTATCGTTTCCTTCCGCAATCTGCCCATCGAGGCTTACCCCGACGTCGCCAACAACTACGTGCAGATCATCACCCAGTGGCCCGGCCGCAGCGCAGAAGAAATCGAGCGCCAGGTCACCGTGCCAGTCGAAATTCAAATGGCCGGCATTCCCCACCTCACCCATCTGCGCTCAACCACGCTCGCGGGGCTCTCCAGCCTCATGCTCATCTTCGACGACGCCTCAACCAGCGATGTAAATCGCGAGCACGTACTCGAGCGGCTCAACCAGGTCAACCTGCCCGCCGGTCTCGTTCCGCAGATGGGCACCGACTGGAGCCCCGTCGGCCAAATCTACTGGTACACGCTCGAGAGCACAAATCCCGCCTACGACGTTATGGAAAAGAAATCGCTCGAAGACTGGACACTCGAGAAGTCCTTCAAGGCAGTCAACGGCGTCGTGGACGTTTCCAGCTTCGGCGGTCCCACCAAGGAATACCAGGTCAAGCTCGATCCAGAAAAACTTGTTCAGTATGGACTCTCAATAAGCCAGGTAGAGCAGCAGATCGCAGCCAACAACACCAACGGCGGAGGCAGCTTCATTGAGCAAGGCGCCCAGCAAATCAACGTTCAGTCGCTCGGCCTCTACCGCAGCGTGCAGGACATTGAAAATACTGTTGTCAAATCTACAAACGGCACTGCGATAAAAATCAAGGACATCGCCACCGTTGTCCAAGGCCCAAGAATTCGCCTCGGCCAGATTGGTCGCGCAACTCGGCTCGCCGACGGAACAATCGTCGACAATCCCGATACCGTCGAAGGCATCGTGCTGCTTCAGAAAGGCGACGACTCCGACCCCGTCCTGCAAGGCATCCATGCGGAGGTCAAGAAACTCAACAACGGAATTCTGCCCAAAGGCGTCAAAGTCGTTCCGTTTCTCGATCGCTCCGATCTCGTCAAGTTCACCGTCAAGACGGTTGAAAACAACCTGACCGCCGGCGTGATCCTCGTTTCCATTATTCTCTTCCTCTTCCTCGGCAATGTGCGCGGCGCCGTCATTGTCGCCCTCACAATTCCATTCGCGCTGCTCTTCGCGGCTATTTGCCTCGACCTAGTGCACATTCCCGCAAACCTGCTTTCACTCGGTGCGCTCGATTTTGGAATGGTCGTCGACGGAACAGTCGTCATGATTGAGAACATGGTGCGCCATCTCAATCTCAAAAACGATGCGCGCTCTCCGGCCCAGAAAATCCGCGACGCGGCCCACGAGGTACAGCGCCCCGTCTTCTTTGCGCGCGGCATCATCATCGCGTCTTATTTGCCCATCTTCACCCTTCAGGCCGTCGAGGGCCGTCTCTTCAAGCCCATGGCCTGGACCGTCACGTTCGCATTGGTCGGCGCGCTCATCTTTGCCATCCTCGTCGCTCCCGTCATGGGCGGCATCGCGTTCGAAAACGGTGCCAAAGAGTGGCAGAACCCCATGATGGATTGGCTCATCAGCCACTATCGCACTGCGGTGCGCAAAGCCATTCTGCATCGAAACATTACGCTGGGTGTCTCCTTCGCGCTCTTCCTGGGCGCCATTTATCTTTCCTTCGGCGGACCAATCGGCTCGGAATTCTTGCCCCATCTCGACGAAGGCTCCATTTGGGTGCGCGGAACGCTGCCGCCAAGTGAAGGCCCCACGGCAAGCATCGACTTCACCAACAAGGCACGGATTGTGATGGCTTCGTTCCCCGAGGTCAAAGATGTCGTAAGCCAGACCGGCCGCCCCGACGACGGCACAGACACGGCTGGTTTTTTTAACACTGAGTACTTTGTCGATCTCAAGCCAAAGGAACAGTGGCGTCCCGTCTTTCACCAGAACAAAGAGGCGCTCATCGCTGCTATCGATCAGCAGTTGGAAAAGTTTCCCGGAGTCATCTGGAATTACTCCCAGCCCATCTCCGACAACATGGAGGAGGCAGTCTCCGGCGTCAAAGGCGAATTGGCCGTCAAACTCTACGGTGACAATCTCCGCACCCTCGAGCACACCGCTGAGCTCATCCAGACGCAAATGGCCTCAGTCCCCGGCATTGAGGATCTCGGCATCTTCCGCATCGTCGGACAACCTAACCTGAATTTCACCGTAGACCGGCAGGCCGCCGCGCGCTGGGGCATCAATGTCGCCGACATCCAGGACGCGCTTCAAACCGCGATCGGATCAAACGCTGTCACCCAGCTACAACAGGGCGAGGCGCGTTACGACGTTACGCTCCGTTACCAGAAGCAGTATCGCGATACCCGCGAGGCTATCGAAGACGTGCGCCTGCTCGCGCCTTCCGGTGAGCGTGTTTCGCTCGGGCAGTTGACCAAGGTCTCTACCGACGACGGTGCCGAGCAAATCAATCGCGAGGAGGGCCAGCGTTACATCGCCATCAAGTACTCCGTCCGCGGCCGCGACCTCGGCTCAACCGTTCAAGAGGCCGTCGGCAAAGTGGAACGCAACGTAGCCCTGCCCCCTGGCTATCATCTTGAGTGGGCTGGCGAATATGCCAGCCAGCAGCGCGCCAACAAGCGCATGGCGCTCGTCATTCCCATCACCGTCATGGCGATCTTCCTCATCCTCTACATGATGTTCCGATCCTACAAATGGTCGGTGCTGGTGCTGATTTCAGTCATCATGGCTTCCATCGGTGGCCCGCTTGCGCTCTTCCTCACCCACACCAATTTCTCCGTCTCTTCCGAGGTCGGCTTCCTGGCCCTCTTTGGCGTCTCTGTAGAAACAGGCGTCATCATGATCGAGTTCATTAATCAGTTGCGCGTCCGCCGCATTGCATCTGAAGCGTTCAGCTACGAACATGTTATAGAAGCCGCTGTCGAGGGATCCGTTCAGCGGCTGCGTCCCGTCATGATGACCATGCTTGTCGCCACGCTCGGCCTGCTGCCCGCAGCGCTCTCCCATGCCATCGGTTCTGACTCGCAGCGGCCCTTTGCAATCGTCATCGTTGGCGGGTTGCTGGCCAACCTAGTCATCGGGATATTCCTCATGCCTACCCTCTACGTCTGGATGGCGCGAGAGAATGACATCCTGCCCACGACCGAGGTCACGGGAGATTTCTGAGGGTACGAAGGGGCTTCGCAACACCGCGGTCTCCTCGACCGATTGTGAGTGGCGTTGTGGATTCCTGAGAGATTGGTGTGTACCGACCCCTCGTCGCCTTGTTCTCGTACAGGAACCTTTTGTGGGATCAGTGAAGAACAGAGAACCTATCTGGTAAGTGTGTGTGAAAATTAATGCATATATTTGAAAATTGACTTAATCAATTGAATATAAAAACATAGGTTTTGAAGTGGACTTGCTTATGGATAGGGTGAGGTATTGAGGACAAAGGTTCGGTTTGGGAGCCGGTCTTAGTTTTTGGCTTGTGTCGCGTGATCTCACTGGATCGCCAAACTGGGGAAAAAAGAAAGAGCTTGTTGTAACGTCACTGTCACTGGGAGTGACCCTTGCGTGAATGCCCTCCGTCTTGGCGGATTCCTTTGGTTTCAATGCCACTGGTTCAATCGCTGCTGCCAATCGTGCCATTCTGGAGTGCCCGGCGATTTTCGTACCAGTTGAGGTGAGAGAAACTGGTGTGAGAGGAGCCTTGAATGGCACGAGGGAAGAAGAATATGCCAGAGAAAATCGTGAACCTGCTTCGACGGGTTGAGGTCGCAGTAGCAGGTGGCAAAACTACGCCACAAGCTTGCGAAGAGTTGCAGATGGGGGAGCAGACGTACTGCCGTTGGCGCGAGGCGTGCGGCGGGTTGCAGGTGGACCAGGCACGGCGGTTGAAGGAGTTGGAGCAGGAAAACGCCAAGCTGAAGCGGTTGGTGACAGAGCTGAGCCTGGACAAGCTGGTGCTGAAGGACACTGCTTCGGAAAATTTCTGAGTCTGGAGCGACGGCGCCCTGCGGTAGGCCATGCCAGCGAGCAGGGCATGAGCGAGCGGCGGGCGTGCCAATTGATGAACCGGCCGCGCGGCACGCAGCGCTACCAGCCGACACAGCGTGAAGACGAAGATCGACTGACCCAAGCCATCGTTTTGCTGGCCAGCCAATATGGACGTTATAGCTGCAGGCGCATTACGGCGCTGTTGCAAAGAGCGGCTGGCAGGTAGGCAAGGATCGAGTCGAAAGGATCTGGAGTCGCGAAGGGATGCAGGATCCACAAATACAGAAAGCAAGGGGTCGCTTGTAGCTCAACGATGGATCGTGCATGCGGCTGCGGCCGGAACGCAAGAACCATGTGTGAAGCTGCGACTTCGTCAGCGCCAATACGCATGACGGTCGCACGGCGCGGATGTTGAACCTGATCGATGAGTACACCAGGGAATTCCTGATGATTAGTTGCGAACGGAGTTGGACGGGCGCCAAGGTGATCAGAGCGTTGGCTCATGTGATGGTGATGAGGGGCGTGCCAGAAAACCTGCGTTCCGATAACGGCCCCGAGTTCGTGGCCAAAGACCTGCGCAAATGGCTGGCGGCAACAGCAGCGAAAACGACGTATATCGAACTAGGCTCCCCTTGGGAGAACGGCTTCTGCGAGAGTTTCAACAGCAAGCTGCGTGGTGAGCTTTTGAATGGAGAAATCTTCTACTCAATGAAGGAAGTACGTGTGCTGGCCGAACGCTGGCGCATCCACGTCATCACTGTCAGGCCACACTCCTTGCTGGGCTACAGATCTTCGGCGCCGGCAGCATGGCTGACCGAACCACCCCCCAACTACGGCGACGGGCATATTTATCATCCTTTCCCCCACACTAACAATCTCGCTGGTAAAAGAGATCGGGCACGCTAGCTGTGGACAATTTTGCGGGGTGGAACCACTTCCTTCAATTTTCTTTTCGGACTCTTTTATTTAATGCGCGTTTTGGAACCGGAAGACCGCGCCTGCTTCCAGATCCTGACCGGAGCAATGCCGAAGCAGATTGGGGGACCAGTGAGTGAGTTCTTGGCGTTGCTGACCCACCCGGAATTTGCGCGCCCTGGGAAATAACGGATAAGTGGCTTTGAGGTCATGGCGAAAATGCATTTCGGTCATGCCTCTCAATAGACATTTTCGACGCCATCTCGTCAGCGCGATACGGGTCACACGACCAGAAAGTCTGTCCTGTACTTGTTTGCGATAAGTCACCAAACATCAATTCTGGTTCGTGCCTGATGCAGAATGTTTCCGGGTGTTCCCTGGGTCACTCCCCGTAAGGCACCCATATGTTCTTAACTTGCGTGGCGTGCTGCAGGAACCAGCGGCCTTCGGCTTGGAGCGGATTGAACCAGTCGTACTCGTAGCCGTCGCTGGTCCACACCTGTTTCATGTTCCCAATGGACGCGGCACGCACCATCGCAGCCTCCTCATTGCTCCGGAAGCACCATACGGCCTCAACGCCATCGTGCTCCGCCAGCGTCTTGCCGAGTTCGGTTGGCTTGCCGGCCACCAGGTTCACAACACCGCCGGGAAGATCACTGGTGTCGAGCACTTGATACACATCACCGAGAATAAGGGGGTACCTATCCGAAGGTACGGCAACTACAGTGTTCCCCACGGCTATTGCTGGCAACACCAGCGATAGCAGACCCAGCAGAGGCGCTTCGTTCGGCGCCAGAATGCCGATCGTGCCGACCGGCTCAGGCATCGCAATCGCGATGTTCCGTCCAGGCGGATGATGCACTTGTCCGTCGTATTTGTCCGCCCACGCCGCATAGGTAAAGATGCGCTCGATCGAGAGACTGGTCTCCACCGCCGCCTGTTCCTCGCCAACGACCCCGGCAAGCCGGTGAGCGATCTCGTTACGCCGCTGCATCATGTTCTCGGCGACGTAGTAAATCACCTGCGCGCGGCCATGCGCGGTCGATTTTGCCCAGCCGAGGGCGGCGCGAGCCGCTTCTACCGCATTGCGAATATCCTTGCGGTTACCGAGCGGCGCTTCGCCAAGCAACTGACCTTCTCGACCGTAAATTGGGAAGGAGTAGCCGGAGTCGGGTCGGGCCTGCTTTCCACCAATATACTGTTTCACGGTGCGGTCAATCGCAGAGCCAACCGTCGCAAGGCGACCCTCATCGTCGAAGGTCGCGGAATGATCTGCCGTTGCTGTGGCCGCAGGCAGCGTGTGCAACCATTTTGGCGTCAGATACTCCAGCATGCCCTCGCGCCCGCCTTCGCGCCCATAGCCGGATTCGCGATAGCCGCCAAACCCGCAGGCTGCATCGAACTGGTTAGTGCAGTTCACCCAGACCACTCCCGCCTTCACCTGTGCGGCCAGGTCCAGCGCCACGTTGATATTCTCGCTCCAAATGCTCGCCGCGAGGCCATACACTGTATTGTTTGCTAGTTCCACCGCTTCCGCCGGTGTGCGGAAGGTCATTGCCGCTAGCACCGGGCCGAAGATTTCCTCCTGCGCGACCGTAGCAGTCGGATACACGTCGGTGAGTAGGGTAGGGGGGAAGTAACAGCCTTTTTCAGGTAGCTTATTGCTTGGCTGCCAGCACGTGGCGCCCTCCGCCACTCCCGCGTCCACCATCTTCCTGATTGTGTCCAACTGCACTGGCGAAACGATTGCACCAATGTCGATGGACTTATCCAGCGGAGGGCCAACACGCAGCATCTCCATTCGCGCCCGCAGCTTTGCATAGAGCGTCTCAGCCACGCGTTCATGTACCAACAGCCGAGAACCTGCGCAGCACACCTGCCCCTGGTTGAACCATATGGCGTCCACCAGACCCTCCACCGCGGAGTCGAGATCGGCGTCGTCAAAAACCACAAAAGGCGATTTGCCACCCAGTTCCAGTGACAGCTTCTTGTGCGATTGCGCCGTGGCCTTGCGGATGATGCGGCCCACTTCAGTTGATCCAGTGAAAGCAATCTTGTCGATGCCGGGATGTTCAATCAAAGCCTGGCCTGTCCTCGCATCGCAAGTCAGGACATTGAGCACACCGGGAGGCAGGCCTGCTTCCATCGCCAGCTCAGCAAACGCCAGAGCGGTCAACGGCGTATACTTCGCCGGCTTGATCACCACCGTGTTACCAGCGGCCAGTGCCGGAGCCACCTTCCAAGCGAACATAAGCAGCGGAAAGTTCCATGGAATCACCTGGCCCACCACGCCGCAGGCCGTGTAGTTCGGAAACTCCGACTCCAGCAGCTGCGCCCAACCGGCATGGTGATAGAAGTGCCGCGCCACCAGGGGAATATCGATGTCCCGGCTTTCCCGGATCGGCTTGCCGTTGTCCATCGTTTCCAGCACCGCCAGCCGCCGAGAGTGTTTTTGCACCAGCCGCGCCAGTGAATAGAGGTACCGTGCCCGCTCGTGTCCGCTGAACGCCTGCCATGCAGGGAAAGCCTTGCGCGCAGCCGCAACTGCAGCTTCCACGTCATTCAGATTGCCCTTCGCCACCTCCGCGAGCGGTTCGCCAGTCGAGGGATCGCTGGTGGTTTGATATTCGCCACTCGCCGGCTCCACCCACGCTCCGCCGATGAACTCCTCAAACCGGCGATGGTGCCGCTCAAGCCATTGCACCGCTTCCTTCGGATCCTCCGGCGCGGCCCCGTATTCCATGGTGTAGAACTTCTCCACAATGCTCACAGCGTCTCCTTCCGATGCCCGTAAAACCAATTACGCCATGGGGTGACGGTATGCCGCTGAATAACGGCCGGTCAGATGATGTTCAAGTTGACGCTCAATGTCGCCCAGCATGCCGCTGGCGCCGAACCTGAATAGCGACGGCTCAAGCCACGGGCGTCCCAACTCATCCTTCATCAGTGCCAGCCAGTCCAGCGACTGCTTCGCAGTGCGAATGCCGCCAGCCGCCTTGAAGCCCACCGCCATGCCCGCGCGCTCCGCGTAGTCGCGAATGCAGCGCACCATGGTCAGCGATACCGGAAGCGTGGCGTTGACCGCCTCTTTGCCTGTCGATGTCTTGATGAAGTCTGCTCCGGCCATCATGGCCACCCAACTGGCGCGCGCTACATTGCGCAGCGTCATCAGGTCCCCGGTCGCGAGAATTGCCTTCATGTGGACCGGCCCACAAGCCTGCTTGAAGGCGGCAACTTCGTCGTAGAGCGCCTGCCACTCGCCGTTAAAGACATGTGAGCGCGTAATCACGATGTCGATCTCCGTCGCGCCGGCTTCCACCGAGCGATGAATCTCCGCGACCCGCTCCGCAAGCGGCGATAATCCGGCGGGGAATCCGGCCGAGACCGCAGCCACCGGGATTCCTGATCCCTCCAGCGCCTTCACCGCCGTCTCAACAAAAGCGTGGTAGACGCAGACGGCGCCCACCGTCAGATGCAGTTCCTCAATGCCGAGCCCTTCCACGATGTGCCGTTGCAGCGGGTTGCGCGCCTTGGCGCAGAGACGCCGTACGCGGTCGGCCGAGTCATCGCCGCTCAGCGTGGTCAGGTCCATGCACGCAATTGCGCGCAGTAGCCACGCAGCCTGATTCTCCTTCTTGACCGTGCGGCGTGCGCAATGAGTTGCCGTCCGGCGCTCTACTGCACTAGTGTTGACTCGAGCGTTCTCCACCAAGTCCAGGTTGAGCGGGGTGCCGCGGTTGGCTTCGAGGGCGTGTCCGTTCAGAACCACCGGGATTGGTCCTAATGCGCCGGCCGCGCTGTGCGCGGATGCTGCAGATTGCAGGGTCAAGTTCCTGTCTCCGCATCAAACAGAGATGTCAATAAACCTAAATGTCAGTCAAATAACATCGGCTCCCCGCTTTGAGCGAAAGGAGCCGCGATCGCAATGTCTAAGGAAGAAGAATAAATGTCCCGCCCTTTGCAAATCAACTGATTAAACTTGAGCGGCGTGTTTCGTAGCGGCATCTGCGGCGCGGCCACTTGCGTTCGATTGACAGTTGCCCGGGGCTGAGGTCCGAAGTACTGCGCCATACCGTGGAACGATGTGTCTTCAAGACTTCAGGACGATGATGCGGCTTGCAAGAAGATGCGTCGCTGGCGCCCAAAGCTGCAAAGACCAGCCGTAATCGACGCGGATCCTTACCGCGAATGAATCCAACATTGCGAATGCCTTCTTGTGACTATTGGCGTTAACTCCTGGAGTCACAGCCATCTAGTGCTGGTTTAAGTAAAACAAAATGATATCCTTAAGCCCGGATGGCGAGGAGGTTGGATTGACGCTGTGATATGACAGGCTGAGCATCCAAATAGATAGGAATGATCCCGCGTTTCCCCTCAGCACCTAAACGGATCCGCCCGTCGTCTTGTTGATTGACCACCACATCGGAATTTCATCGACGAACAATCAGGTGAGAGCGCCATACGGGCAACGATGGGAATTCCGCCACGGGGGTGGGCTTCTTGAATATTCTGATAGTGCTGGGACGGATAGTGTTGTGAGCGTCGAACCCGTGACATCAGCAGTGCCCCTGCAAGCCCGAGAAGGATCAGGGAGACTGTTATTCTACCTATCGAAGATCGAAGGAGGAGCATGTTTCACTACCTGGCAGGGCCATCGCATGAAGAAAAGGCGAAGGCGCAGCTGGCAGCGTTGACGAAAGGGATACAGGGATACAGTTAGATACTTCTGCACGTGATCTTGGTCGGCTGTTCTGTTTCCAGGAGGTGTTGATGGAAACCAAACAG
>DATKWA010000186.1:0-42700 GCA_035529815.1 Occallatibacter sp.
CTGTTTGGTTTCCATCAACACCTCCTGGAAACAGAACAGCCGACCAAGATCACGTGCAGAAGTATCTAACTGTATCCCTGTATCCCTTTCGTCAACGCTGCCAGCTGCGCCTTCGCCTTTTCTTCATGCGATGGCCCTGCACACGCTGCCAGGGTAACGGAACAACGCCGCGAATTCTGCTACACTGGTTCAAGCGCAATCAAGGGGTAAAACGCGCCAGGCCGCGCCCCAACGATACGCATCCGCAACCCATGTTCGGGGAGTGGCTCAGCCTGGTAGAGCACCTGGTTCGGGACCAGGGGGTCGGAGGTTCAAATCCTCTCTCCCCGACCATTATTTCTTGCCGAATTTAAGTTGTTTCATCATTTAGACTTAGATTGCCGAGTGCTTAAGATTCCGGTACATTTGGCAAGACTTGAGCCGAATTGAAGCTTAAATTGCGCTTTCCGGCTCATTCTTTACGAGATTCCACGTCCTCTTTGATCTTGGCGCAAAAGGCGTCCAAGATCTTTCGAGCCGCTCAAGAGTGTGAAGAATGCCATGCGCGCCACTGATGCATGGAAACGTGCGTCAAATCTCAATAAAGATTGCTCCGCCTTCCACGATGAGTCCTATGCCGGCGGCCTTGGCGGCTTCCTGCAGGGCAGCATCGAGCATGACAATCGGGTCGGGGCTCACATCGATCCGGCGCATCAGTCCTTCTCCTTTTTTTGTGCCCGCGGAGAGCACGAGTTTCAATCCGCGGCGTTTGCATTTCACCGGCGTGCCATCTTCAAGCTTCACATTCATTGGCTTGATGTAGGCATCGATGTAATGAACGCCGATGCCAGACTTGTCGCCGGTTTGCGCCGGAAGTTTTTCCAGGGCCGCTGAGTTCACATCACAAACTTTGACCTTCACGCTTGCCTCCCTTGCGATAAATTCATTGTGACTGCAGGAATTCGTCCATTGCTTTTCTGAACGCGCGGATGTGATCCGGCGTACTGCCGCAACAGGAACCTACAATATTGGCGCCCGCCTGTAGCAGCGGCACCAGGCCTTTCACCATTTGCTCTGGCGTTTCGTCGTAAACAACCTTCATGTTGATCAGCTGGGGCTTTCCTGCATTTGGCTGCACCATCACCGGCAAACTGGTTACCTTCTTATAGCGGATCACGGCATCGCGCGCACGTTCCATCTCCATGCCCGTGCCGCAGTTGAGAGCGACGATGTGAGCGCCGTGCTCCTCCATGAACTCCGCAGCCCGTTCCGGTTCAATTCCCATCATGGTGCGGAAGGTCGAGCCGTCGAGAGTGACGTCGTAGGCCATGGACCCGATGATGCACTTCGCGCCTGCTGTCTGCGCTGCCTGGATGCCGATCAACAGCTCCTCAAGCGATGTCTGGGTCTCGATAATGATCGCGTCAGCCCCCGCTTCAACCAAAGCCGCGGCTTGTTCTTCGAAAGCACTTTGAACCTGGGCTTCAGTGAATTCGCCGAACGGCTGGAGCAAGCCGCCGAAGGGCCCGATGTCCCCAAGCACGTAACCTTGCTTGTCACCAAAGGCCTGGCGCGCGATCTCGACTCCGGCCTTGTTGACTTCCGCGACATGGTCTGCCTCGGAGTGTCGCGTGAGCATGATGCGCGAGCCGCCAAATGTATTCGTAATGAGGCAATCCGAGCCGGCGTCCACGTAGCGGCGCTGGATTGCGAGCACCCTCTCGGGATGCGTCAGATTCCACGCTTCGCCGCAATTGCCCTGCTCCAATCCCGCAAGCATAAGTTGTGTACCCATGGCTCCGTCGCCGAGGAGAGGGCGGTCAAGGACTGCATCCTGCAAGAGTTTCTTCATTTGGTCTCCAAATCTGGCTCGAATTCCTTCTGGGCCAAAGCGTAGTGGATGGTTTCAAGGACCAGGCCCCATTTGTGATCGCGGCTGGCCGGTTCACAATAGCATCCTGCGCCGTTCGGTTTGCGCCGCCATGACAGCACAGCGTCCAATCGCTCTCCTTTGAGAGGGTGCTCGCTCTCAATTGCGGTCATCAGGCCGTCGGGATTTTCCAGATATTGGCACATCTTCATGTGGCCCGTATCGCCGGCGGCGGGAACGCATCGCTGCTCAAGGATAGGATAGCCCTGCGCGCGTGTGCCCAACTTCACGGCGTAGTCGAATGCCAAAGACCGGCCCATGTTTGTGCAGGTCGTTCCTTCATAGCGAAAGGTGATTTGCAGTGAGCCATCCCGATTAGAGTTGATCGAAAGACGCTCCTTTGCCCATCGCTGCAGAGCTCTTCGATTCACACTGTACTCTGCGTTTTGGTCAAGCACTGCAACGCGAACCGGAAGTGGCTCGCCCCAGGATTGTGGGGCACGACGGTAAGCTGTCCGCCTGTATTGGCAAGGGCCGAATGAACAATTTTCACAGGGGACGAGCTCGCTCAGGCCGCGCAAGCTCTCCGTTCGCCGCGTCAATCCGAATACTGCGAGCAGAGTCTTCTTGGGCCGCAACATGCCTGAGTCAAATACTTCCACTTGAGAAGGGAAGGGCTCCGTGCGCGTTCGCTTCATCAGTTCGAGCAGACGCGGCTGTTCTGCAACGTCCCATTCGGCATACCCAGGGCTGTAGTGGGGCAACACGGCCATTTCATTCTGTTCCGCCCACTCGCAAAGACGTGCTCCCGTTGCTGTCACCAGGTGTTCCACCACTGCAGAAGCGAAGACCTCAAGGAAAAAATACTCGTCGGGTTTTTCCTCTTCCCAGCGGCGGTGGCTTTCTTGCTCGGCTTCAGTGCCTGCACCAACGGCGACCAGAATCGCGCTATGAGCTTCCGCCTGCTCGAGTGTGCTTTTCAGCCTCTTGCTGGTGAATGTCATTCCATCAATGTGAATGGAATCGCCTGCAATTTGAAAGCTTTCCGCCTGCCGCGCATAGAACCATGGCCGGCCGTTTTTTGCATACCATTCCTGTGCCCAATCCGCTAATTCCAGGGATCGGCCTTCGAGTTGCCAGCCGCGTGGGTAACCGAGCAGCCGGACATATTCTTCCGGCTGCACATGAACGCCAGGAAGCGTGCCAGCCAATTCCATGGATTCGGCTATTTCGCGCATGGCATCGGCTCCACGGGCTTGAACTGGCAGCCTTCCACAAAGAACTCGAAGAAGCTCGGATGGGTTTCCAGACGGCAGTGCTCGACCACCTTCACCAGGCCTTCCAGTTCCTCACGCTTCGACTTGCTGAGCAAAGCGATCGTCGCGCCTTCAATCGCGGTGTTGCCTGCCTGAACGATCTTTGCAGAGTCCAGGCTGGGCACAAGCCCAATGCGCTTCGAAGCTTCAATGTTGAGATGCCGTCCAAAACCTCCCGCAAGATAGAAAACATCGATATCTTCGAAGTTGATTCCGTAGCTCGAGAACACAGCGTGCAAGCCTGCGACATTAGCGCCTTTCGCCTGAGCCAATTCATTCACGTCACTTTCCAAAATGAAGACGTCCTTGTCTTCGTCCTGGTAGAGCGTTACGCGCTTGACGTCATCTTCAAAGCGGCCCATCTCATTCATGCGTTCGGTGCGCAGCAGTTCACTCAGCGCGTCCACGAGTCCGGAGCCGCAGATTCCTTCTGGCGTTACGTCGCCGATAACATCAATTCCTAAGGTTCCATCTTCTGCAATCTTCACCGCCTCGATCGCCCCGTCCAAAGCAGGCATGCCGCAGGCGATAGCTCCGCCCTCGAAGGCCGGGCCGGCCGGACAAGATGCAGCGAGAATTCGATGCTTGTTCCCTACGATCAATTCAGTGTTTGTCCCGATGTCCATGACCGCGATCAATCGCTCTTCGTGCGCCAGGTCCACAGCCAGCATGCATGCGGCAGCATCCGCTCCCACGTGACCGCTGATGATCGGAGCGCCGTACACGCGCGCTTTCGGGTGAATAGGCAAAAGGCTTTGTCGCCCAGTCTGGACCAGACTGGTTGTCGTGCGTTTACCTTCGGCCATCTCGATCTCTGTGATGGAATGATAGGGCGTCTGGCCGATCGAATATACGCTTTGCCGGAAAAATAGATCGCGCATCGTCGAGTTGCCCACCACCACCATCTCGTAAATCGTCTTCGGGTCCACTGGAAACTTTTCGATTGCATGGCTCAGGTAGCCGGCCAGGGTGCGCATCAACAGTCTTCCGGGATGGTCGGTGTCGTAGGCGATGCGCGACATCACCTCAGAGCCCCCGAAACGCTGTGGATTCTCAAACGAAGTATCCGCGATCAGTTCGCCGCTTTCCAGATCGACAAGGCGCACCACAACCGTCGTGGTGCCAAGGTCCATTGCGATGCCGAGTAGGGGCCCCGTGGACCGTTCTACTTCGACTCCATCAATCAGGATTCGGTCCCCGTCGCGAGTTACCGCCGGATCGAGTTCAAACGCTTGGTTGCTGCCTGGCAGTCCCAGCGCGTGACGCTCGATCCGCATCTGTCCGCGCCGCATGGTATGGCAGCGCACATGGCCGTCTGCGGCCGTCACGCAAGTCTGGCAGGACAATCGAAAGTTGCCCTTCAGGTGGCGCTCCGGCTCCGCGATGGCCGATAGGGCGCTCATCCCCTCTACGACTTCGACCATGCACTCTTTGCATTTGCCTTGCTTGCGGCATGACGTCGGCACGTCGATGCCCAGAGCTTCGGCATAATCGAACAGCGACCGCGCGTCTGTGGCTTGAATCGATTGTCCGTTGATGGTGAGGGTGACAGCCATGGGTGGAGTCTGCTTACCAGCCCTTTGCTTCGAGTTCGGCTTTCAATGCGTCCGCGACGTCCTGTGCGGATCCCTCGCGCTCTTCTTCCTCGCTCCATTTCCACTGGGCCAGATAATCGTCGGCGTTTTGCAGTCCCCGTTGAGCGGCGAGAATATCCACTTGCTTCATGAACTTGTCATCGAGCATGACCGTGACATCGTCCATGTCGTCCTCAACCTTGATCTGGGTTGGAATTTCCTGCCAATACAGGATCTTATATGTCGCCATGGTCAGTTACACCTGTTCCGCGAGCCGCAAAAACAAATCTACCGCTGCCGAAGCGTTTGCGCCGTAGCCGTCGGCGCCGATCTCGTCGGCAAACATCTGGCTGATAGGCGCTCCGCCTATAGCGATCTTGATGTGAGTCATGCCGGCCGCATCAAAGCCGTCGATCACGGTCTTCATATACATCATGGTCGTGGTCAACAGTGCGCTCATGCCAATGATTGTCGGTTTGTACGTTTCGGCAGCGGCCATGAATTTATCCAAGCTTTGATCCACGCCAATATCGTGCAACTCAAATCCTGCGCCCTCGGCCATCATGCCCACCAGGTTCTTGCCAATATCGTGCAGGTCACCGCGAACGGTGCCCATCAGCAAAACGCCCTTTGGTTTGACGGTGCTGTCCTTTGCAACCAGAAGCGGCTTCAGCACTGCCATGCCCGCCTTCATTGCCCGGGCCGCGATCAGGACTTCAGGGACATAAAGTATGTTGTGCTTGAAATCTTCTCCCACAACGCTCATGCCCGCAATCAGTCCGTCGCTGATCACTTCCTGCACAGGCCGGCCCGCGGCGAGAGCCTCCTTTGTGAGCCGGTCCACCTGGTCGGCGTTCCCCTCGTATAGATACTGATTCATCAACGCGTAATCAGGCATCAGTCCTCCGCTTACCGAACGCTCGAAACCGCGTTACTGGCGCGCTTTGTGTTGAATTCATTGAGTGCTTCGAGCATGGCCAGAATATTTTCTCGGGGCATTCCAGGGCTCACGCCGCCGCCTACCGAAAGAATAATCCCTTCGCCTCCCGAGCCTTCCAGTATCTCGAGGGTTTCGTCTTTTACCTCTTCCGGCGTTCCGCGCACTGCAATTTCCAGAGGGTTTACATTCCCCATTAGGCATATCCGGTCGCCCACGCGCTTCTTTACCTCGGTGATGTGCCTCTGCTTGCCCCAATTGAGAACATTGAATCCTGCATCCGGAAGGTGGTCGAGACAAGCATCGACTTCAGCGTCGTTGTGATACAGCTTGACCCAGTCTTGCGGAAATGCGTCGCAAATGCGCTTCAGATAAGGATGCGCAAACTCCAGGTAATGCTCCTCGTTGATAAATCCGACAATGTCGTCGAGGATAAAAATGCTCTCGACTGTGTCGCCCATAACTTTCTGCTGCGCTTTGAGCCAGTCGATGATCACACGAGTGCACAAATCGATCAGTCTGTGCGCGCCCTTCGGATTCTCCACCAGGTCGATCATGAATTCCGTCGTGCCGCGTACAAATCCAGCGGTGCAGAGCGGTCCGCGAGACGTGACCATCGGCAGGATGTAGCCGGCATCCAGGATGCGTTGCCGCGCCATTGCGATGCGATGCAGAGTCAAACCGGCAAAGCCGTCGGCCTCCACTTCGTATTCCGGGAAGTTGTCGATATCTTCCAGCCGATAAAGTGTGTGATATTCGCTCGGCGTATTGTCCTGCCAGAATTTGATCTTGGAACCCAAAATAGATGGCTCGGCCGCCATTCCATATTCCATCCACCACGAAGGGATAAAGATGACGTCCGGAAACTCACGCATGATCTTCAAATTCGACTGGAACCAAAGCTCAGGATCCAGGAAATAGTCCAGGTGCTTGATACCGAGGTATCCCGGAATCCATGGGCTATCGACGATTAGCGCCATCGGAACCTTGTCCATCTTCTCGCGGCGTACCGCCCGTTTGAATGTCTCCCATTGTTCTGGCAGCATACTTAACCTCCTGGTCGTCTTTGTGGGGAAGAGGCAACCGTGACCAGATCTGATCTGGCTTTAGTGCATATACTATTGCTTCTTCAAGCCCGTAGCAATACTACCTCAATCGGGATACGCCGATCACGGATATTGTTCCCAATTCAAACAATATTATGTCCTTCACTCGATGCCCGACGTAGATTGCCTAAATCCTGCGGCACGGAAAACAATATGGACAATCGAGTTTGCCGCTTTCCTCAATTACATTCGTCGCGAGTCCATGACGACTCGCCGGGTCGGATTCACCGGCCCGGTTGAAGAGTTCCAATAATTTTCTTGACGCTTACCCCATCTCCGAATCTATAGTTGCGTTGTCACCTGGTGGCTGAAAGACCTGCGGCAATGGGATTTTCAGGCGCCTTTTTCTTTCTTGTGTACGGCACGGACCGATTGGTAGAGCAGTCCGGTCTATATCCTTAATTTGCTTCTAAGGGGGTCGTTGAGGCATGCCTTTTCGTTCCGCACGGACAGTCCACCCCGCTCCCAGCCACCACGCTGGAACAATTCACTTTCTAGGGTCATACGCATATTTCCAGCTTGCTGGCAAAACCAGTTGGAGCTTACTGCTGTTGGACAACCCCGTCTCCGCTGTCCCGAACCCCGCCGATGCCGCAGCAACAGCGGCCCGGTTGCAGAGTTCCTACAAGGATTCTGACCAGGTGACTTTGCACGGGGTTTTGAGCGATCAATCCTATGATGTGATCCAGTTTTCGACGCTCTTCCTCTGCTGAGGCCGCAATTGCGCGGCCCGCGTTGCTCCTCGCGGTGTCAGACAATCAATGCGTTCGGTATTGTGTGACTGAATCTACAACCGCGGGTGGCTGCGGCTTGATGATAAAGTCGGCTATTCACGCTGATGGCACATCAATCATAAAAAAACTAAGCATGGATGGACCCAGTCTATAACGCACGCGACCGCATCATGGCTGATGCGGTCGCGGCCTTTGCAGATTACAGACGCGCTATTCAGGCAGGGCGAGTTGGCCATTGATTGAGAAGTGTCCGGTAACTCCAGGCGCTCCCGTATCAGGCTGTCCACCTCCGATGCTGATGGTGTATTCGCCACCGGCGACAATCGGATCACCAAGTTCGGTGACCATGCCCAGATCGCGGCCCTTCAGCTCGAAGTGCACCTTCTCGCTCGCGCCCGGCTCCAGATGAATGCGCTGGAATCCACGGAGAGCAATCTGAGGCGCACCCTTCACGTCAGGGAACTTGAGATAGACCTGGACGGCCTCATCTCCCGCGACCTTGCCGGTGTTGGTTACCGTGACGTCGGCGTCGACTGGCTGCCCCATTGCGACAGGCTGCGTCGGGACACTGAGGTCGCTGTACTTGAAGGTCGTGTAGCTGAGCCCGTAGCCAAACGGGAAGAGCGGCTTGCCTTTGAAGTACCGGTAGGTCCTGTTCTTCATTCCGTAGTCTTCGAAGTGGGGCAACTGGCTCACGTCCTTGTAGAACGTAACCGGCAGACGTCCGGCAGGATTGTTCTTGCCGCTCAGCGTTTCAGCGACCGCCGCGCCGCCTTCTTCGCCGGGATACCACGCATCGAGAACCGCGTTGGCGTGTTCGTTGATCCAATTGACAGCTAGGGCGCTTCCATTCAACAGAACAACGGCGAGTGGCTTGCCGGTGGCTGCTACGGCTTCCACCAGTGTTTCTTCCGGCGCGGGAAGATCGATGCTGACGCGATCTCCGCCCAGGAATCCAGGTACGGTCACCGGCATCTCTTCGCCTTCGAGCCTGCTGGTGATGCCCACGACGGCGATCACAATGTCGGCATTCTTTGCCGCGGCAATGGCTTCAGGCGAAGGCGCATCGTTGACTTTCGCCCAGATCAGTTGCGCTTGCGGTTTGGAGTCGTTCAGGGTACCGTACATCAGGTTCAGCTCAGCCTTTTCTCCCTTGACCAGGTGGGCGCGACCGACGGCTGCGTCAACTCCCGCACCTCTGCCCAGTTGCGCTACCTGCTTGTCGTCAATCGACAGTCTTCCGAAGCCTATCCCACGAACACCGACCAGGTAGTCGCCAGTTTCCGCGGCCGTGATAAAGCCCGTCCAATGCACGCCAAGTCCTTTCTTCCCTGCAACCTCCGAAGGCAGATTGCTCTCAGTAAGGTTGACATTCGGCTCCGTCCTGCTGACAAGCACGGGGGCGTTCGCTCCTCTGCCCGGCCGAACCAGGAACTCGCTGTAATCTGCTTTCAGGCCGGGTTTGCCATCTGGAGTCGTCAGCATAGCGTCGGGAATCGGGTCTCCATCGTTGCGCAGGAACTGGGTTCCCGGTACATAAGTAATGGTGGCGTTCGGGAACTCCGCCTTAAGCCCATCCAGCACGGTAACGGTATGCGTCGGGGTTCCGGCATAGTTGCCAAGCAGCACTGCAGTCTGGTCCGCCAGCGGTCCGACGACGGCGATCTTCTTGATTCCGGGTTTCAGCGGAAGCATGCCGTCGTTCTTGAGCAGCACCATGGACTCGTTCGAGAGCTTGAGAGCGAGGGCGCGATGTTCCGCACTGTCCAGTTCCTTCTCATCGATCTTCGTGTAAGGCACCATATCCGGCGGGTCGAACATGCCAAGCTTGATGCGCGCGGTGAACAGGCGGATCAGCGCCGTGTCCAGCGTGCTTTCCGGCAGGTATCCTTGCTGCACGGCATCGATATATGCCTTGTCAGCTGGATCGCCATACCTGTCAGTGAAGGTGGCGCACTCGTTATCCATGCCGCGGATCACCGAAATGGCCGCGCCCTGTGCCTGCGTGGGGCGGTAGCGATGATTGGCAGAAACATCCAAAACTGCGTCGCAGTCCGAGACTACATATCCCTGGAAGCCCCACTTGCCGCGCAGTTGGTCCTGCAGCAGGTAGCTGTTGGCGCATGCTGGTTCGCCATTGATTGCGTTATACGCGCACATGACTGAACCGGCTTTGCCCTCCACGATGGCAGCGCGGAAAGCGGGTTCATAGGTATCCATCTCGTCGTGTTTGCTCACATCCACATCGGCAAAGTGCCGCGTAGGCTCAGGTCCGCTGTGCACGTCAAAGTGCTTCGGTGTTGAAATCGCGCGGTAGTACTTCGGGTCGTCGCCCTGCATTCCGGTCACGTAGGCAACGCCCATGCGGCCGGTCAGGAAGGGATCTTCGCCGTAGGTTTCCTGTCCGCGGCCCCAGCGCGGGTCACGGAAGATGTTCAGATTCGGGGACCAGAAATCCAGGCCTCCCCCAATAAAGCCCGCCCGTCCCGTGCGCGCATCCTGAACGTGCTTAATACGTCCCTCGATGCCAATCTGAGTCGCCATGGTATGAATTCCCGGCGCATCGAACGTCGCAGCCAGACCGATCGGCTCCGGATACTCCGTCACTCCCTGATCGATCACTCCGTGGAGCGCTTCACTCCACCATTGGTATGCAGGAACATTGAGCCGGGGAACTGCGGCGGATCTGTTCAGCATTTGCGACGCCTTTTCAGCAAGCGTCATGCGATGCACCAGGTCAACAGCGCGCTGCTCGGGCGTCAAGCTGGTATTCATATAAGGAAGACTCGCAGTGTCCTGCGCAACTGCAGATTGCAGAATGGACCCAAAGAAAAGCGGTCCTGACGACAGAACGATGCCGGCGACTACGCGCATCATGTTTTTCTTCATTGTGTTTCTCCTGGTTAAAAGTGGGCGACCGCCAAACTCAATTGACAAACTGTCCAATGGAGCGCAGATCCGAAGTGTTCGGCAGGATGCGTCCCGTCCCAAGCTTCTCCCGGGGATTCAAGCCTCCGCACCGTTTACGGCGATCGATATACGGTACGGCAAACATCCTGAGCAGAGTAAATCCATTTTCTAGAGCCTGTCCATGTCTAAACATGGCTTTCCCGCCAAACTATTGGCATTTCGACTGAAAACAAAGATTCTTGCTGAAGAATGGCATCACATGATTTTGGAAGCGGTCCGCTACCGCACTGGTGTGGGTGCCGTGGAAAATCTCAAAACCGTTCGCAATGCCGTACTTGTCCAGGACATCGTGGAGCTTTATCGTATCGAATCGCAATCCATCCTGGTCGCCTACGTCGATCGATATCGCGTGATATTGACGCAGATTGTCAATGTACTGATCGATGAAGGCGAGCGGTGCATTGGCGGCCCACTTTGCCAGAATGTCTGGCTGAACCACGCCATCTTTCCATGGGAGATCGAGGTAAAGCGGCGGGTTCTTCGGGTCCGGTGACCACGCTGCCGCGCTGGCGAGCTGGGCACGCAGGAAGAATGGCAGCTTGGCCGAATCCTCAGGCGTCTTGACAGCCTCCAGCGCTTTTTCATTTTCCGGGTTCGCATTCCCGGCAGACCGAGCCGACAAGCAACACGGGCTCATGATGTACAGGCTGCCAAATACATCCGGGTGCTTCATCCCGATGCGCGTCGCACCGTACCCGCCCATTGAGTGCCCAACCAGGCCGCGGCTCATCCGATTTGGAATCGTCCGGTAATGTGCATCGATATATGCAACCACATCGTGAGAAATAAAGCGTTCAAAATCTCCGGTGGTGACTGAGCTCGAATACATGGAACCGTTGTGCACGGTCTTTGCATCGGGCAGTACGACGATCATCTCCTTGGCGCCCTGTGCGAAAGCCCCTTCGATGGTCTGCGGCACATGGATTTCGTGCGTCCACTGTTCCGCGCCGATAGAATACCCGTGCAATGCGTACAAGACGGGATAGCGGCGGTGTTTGTCCTTCTCATAACTGGGCGGCAAAAACACAATCACGTCACGGTCTACAGCGTCGCCTTCCAAATTGCCTTCCAGCGACTTGCCATGAATTTTGATGTGTTCCACCGTCACGGGCTTGGCGCCAGGGACCACCGCTGGCACCAGGGTTTCAACCTGCCCAAAACTGGTCCCGGCAGTGGAGCATGCCAGCAAAATGAGAACAGCGAGCGTGCCTGGTGTCTTTCTTCCCATTGCCATATTCACTCCAGAATTCTTGTAGCATGTTGGTATTGAGTTGTGAGCAGTTTCACCTTCGCACCTGTGCCTTGTCCTGCCCCCGTGCACTCCGGAGTGCTAGCTGAATGCCTGCCGTCACTGCGCCGCTTGAGTCACCGGAAACCGATAGATGTTCACGCTGATCGGCGCAACCGAGATCGTCCCCGAAACGCCGCGGAGCGAAATTTCCTTCACCGTCACCTGCGCAGGCTGACCGACGTGATTGGCGGCATCCGGACTTGCTCCCGTCATCTGCCATAGAGTCAGTGGACCCGACAACCGCACTCCATTTATGCTCAAATCGAACTTTTGTGCAGATTCCGTCGCATTCACCACGGCGAGCGTGAGAAACTTCCGGTCCGGCGTGAGCGCTGCAAACATGTCGAGTGGATACGTAGGGCTGCCTGAGCTCGTTTTGGGCTCATCTAAGTAAGGCGGATTCTTCGTCGCCGGTTGCGGCGAATTCCCAGACAATGCAACCGGGATGGTCCCAACAAAGTGATCGCCATACATTTTGAATATGAGCCCGGTCGTGTTGATGGTCGCAGCCGTCGGACTATAGTCGAGCGTCGAGACGCCCATGGTATGCGCCGTCATTCTCAGGAAGTCCGTGTGCCGGAGCATCTCATCAAAAAGCATGCCGTAGGCAAGGGCAACTTTCAGACTCGGGCCCATGGCTCGGCCACCGCCGAAGTAAGCGTATTCGTCGATCGAGAGGAAGATTTTCTTGCTGAGCATTTCCGGGAATCGCTTCTGGTATCCCTGCCATTCCTCGGCTTTCCGGCCTATGACATCGCCTGCATAGCGCGCAAACTCGAGCAACGTCGGATCATATTTTACGTACGCATCGTCGTCGGGTGCATCAGGCGGCAGGCTCTTTGCCCGATCAACATCGAAGTGTCGGCCCGGCGACTCGTACCAGTGCTCGGCAATGCCGTCAAAGGTTCCCCAACTGTGCGCCAGCAGTCCGCCCGTCCAGTCAATGTCGGTTCCAAACGCGGCCTGCATGTTGTCCACGTACTTGGTGCGCATCTCACCCTTCAGGCTCATCGGTTCCAACATCTTTCCTGAACCGATCAGAGTGATCGACGGATCAGCCTCTCGCATCCTTTTTGCAAAATCATTGTTTTTGAGAACCCAATACTTCAGATCGGTGTAGCCGAGCTGAAAAGTGCCCCACGGCTCGTTGCCGATGTTCCAGAATTTGATGTGGTAAGGTTCGGGATGACCATTGCGCGCGCGCAGGGCGCCGAGCCGCGTCTTCACCGACCCATTCAAGTACTCGACCTCTTCGGCTGCCGAATGCGAGTCGCCAAAACCAGCATTCACGGTAACGTATGGGTCAACTCCGATCAGTTTGCACAGAGTCATGAATTCGTCCATGCCCACATCGTTCGATTGCATGGCATTCCACGCATAGTCAAAAACGGGCGGACGCTTGTCGATGTCGCCAATCGCGTCGTACCAGGTCCAGCCAGAAAGAAAGTTGCCCCCCGGCAAGCGCCACATGCCCGAGTGGAGCTGGCGCAGTAATGCAGTCGTATCGGGGCGAAATCCCTGAACGTTGTCGGCAGGCATCAGAGATACGGTGCCGATATGAAAATTCCCCTTGCCCGTGCCCGTGATCTCAAAAGATGCGGCGTTTGTATCGGCTCGCGATGTGAAAGTGAGAGGGAACTTTTTGTACTCATTGGTGAGTGCTGCAAAGGAAATCGTCTGCCGGCCGTTTTCGCCTTTACCCCAGATCAGTGAGACCGTCACCTTGCTGCCCGGAGTGCCGCGAAGGTAAATCCGGCCCTCATACTTCTTGCCCTTCACCAGGGCGAGGCCCGATTGAAGAATGCCGTGCGGAGTGGCTGAGTCGAGTTCAATGCGTGGGCTCTGATCACCCACAAACGGCTGGCTCTTGTCCATTACAACAACTTCGTCAGGACCAACAGGACGCCATTTGCGCAGCTGCATATTGCGGAAAGCGTTTCCCGCTTGCGGCGCTGGTGTGTCAGCATCCTTGGATGAGACAGGGAAATAGAATTTCCGGTCGTCGAGCATCTCCGCCCAGAGGCTGCGGTAGATGAGGGTACGAATGGGCTCAATGAACATGCCGAACTCATATTTCGAAACTGGTTCAGCAGTCTGCTGCGTATTGATTGTTACCAGCAGCCGATCCGGAACAGCCGGCCCGGACTGCTGAGCCGCGGCCGCACCCGTGTACCCAAGACAAAACACCGTTGCAGCAAACAACGCAATCTTTATCCTCATTGTGCCCCTCCTGTCCTTCGTGATCCAGAATGTTTCACGCGCTTACAAAATGCCTTTAGTTGGGCGCAGTCCATCACTGCGCAACCTGAGCGCTCAGGAACCCATCGATCCTAACGCCGGTGGGCGTGAAAGATGCAAGCCGGATTTCGCCCTCTGCATCGCCGTGAGAAATCTGCTGCTAATCTTGGACATTGCGCCTCTAATGGAATCGTGGAATGCTTGCGCGGCCCTGGATCGGGAAGGCGCAGTGAATTAATCCACAAGTGTGATCGTTGCCAACTTATCATGGACCACGACCAATGTGGGGGCCTTTTTTACTAAATAAATCGCTTTACAACCTCACCCTATCCGAGATAATCTGCGTGGTTAGCAAACGTTTGCTCGTAGATTCCCATTTCAGATCATTCAGAAGGTCGGCCATATTTTGCTGCCTGCGGGCTCTTTGAAGAAGGCAAAGACTTTCCCACGGATCGAAACTTCTACCGGCACCTCGCTCGCCGGTCTTTCAAGACCCATGACTATTTTCGTGCAGTCAATTGAACTGGCATTGATTTTCTGAGCATAGCTTCTGGCTCGCGGCTCATTGAAAAGGAGTTTCAATCGGATGATTTCAAGAAGATTTCTTCTTGTTGCCGCGGCAGCGGGTCTTCTATTCTCCCCAAATTGCACCGTTTTTGCGCAGGGCCCTTTTCAGCCACCTCCTGTTCCCGAGCCCTTCCCATTTGTCAGCCCGCTCTTTGGCGATGACATGGTACTGCAACGCGGCAAGGCCGATGCAATCTGGGGGTGGTCGGAACCCGGCGACAAAGTGACCGTGCAGATTGGCGACAACACCGTATCCGGCGTTGCGCAGGCAGACCATCGCTGGCAGGTTAAGATCACGCCTCCTGCGGCCGGCGGCCCTTACACGGTCAAAATCACCGGTCGTGAAACCGTGGAACTGCACAACGTGATGGTCGGCGACGTTTGGCTATGTGGCGGCCAGTCGAACATGGAACTGCCGCTCATAGCTACGCAAAACGGCGCCGATGAAGTGAAGGCGGCGAACTATCCGGAAATTCGTTTCTTCTCGGTGTTCGGCAAACCTGCTTACAACCACACCGGTTGGATTGCCGGAAGCTGGAAGGTCGTCTCGCCACAGACCGCAGCCCGGGTTTCGGCGGTCGCGTACTACTTCGCACGCGAGGTCGAGAAGGAGATCCACGTCCCCATCGGCCTGGTGGTGGATGCCGTCGGTGGAACGCCGGCGGAGTCCTGGGCCAGCGCTGCCGCCCTTCGTCCTTTGAAAGACTTTGATGTCCCGCTGGCGGAGGTGGACCGCCTGGCCGCTTCAGGGGCTCCCGAGTACGGCAACTACGTGATGCATTGGTACGACGAGTACGACAAAGGGCTCAAAGGGAACTGGGCCGCGCCCGACTTCGACGACTCCGAATGGAAGCAGGTCACCCTGCCCGGTGGCTTTGCCGAACTGGGTGTGCCGGCGACGCCAGCCTTGGCTTGGTTCCGTAAAGAGATCGATCTGCCGGATCCGCTTCCGGCGGGCCGCGCCATGTTGTTTCTGGGCATCATCGAACGCATGGACACCGTGTACGTCAATGGGCAGCAGGTCGGCGGAAGCGCCTGGGTTGAAAACCCACGCGTCTATTTCATGCGCGAGGGCGTGCTTAAGCCCGGACGAAATATCATCGCCATTCGCGTGCTGAAGACCAAGCCCGATGGCGGATTCATGAGCAAGCCCGAAGATCTGCATCTTGTGCTGGGTGACAAGACCGTCATTCCGCTGGCCGGCACATGGCAGGGCCAGCTCAGCGTGGATGCGCGCCCGCCACATTCGCTGCCGATCTCCTACGAGAACTGGCCGGTGATGCCGACGGTTCTGTACGAAGGGATGCTGCAGCCGGTCGCACCGCTCTCCATCACCGGCGCCATCTGGTACCAGGGGGAACAGAACTCGCCGAGAGGATTCCAGTACCGAAGGATTCTTCCCGCCATGATCGCCGACTGGCGAAAGCTCTTCGGCCAGGGCGATTTTCCGTTCTACATTGTTAGCCTGCCTGCCTTCAAGCAACGCAGCGCAACGCCGGTCGACGGCGATGAGTGGGCTGAAACGCGTGAGTCCCAGGCGATCGCGGCAGCCAGTGTTCCCAACTCCTGTCTGGCCGTCACAATCGATACTGGCGACCCGGACAACATCCATTCCAAAGAAAAGCTTCCTGTAGGTCAACGGCTGGCGTATTGCGCGCTGGCCAACTACTACGGCAAGCATGTGGTGTTTTCCGGACCAACCCTTGCATCCGTCGAAAGACTCCCAGGCTCTATCCGGTTGCACTTTGTGCACATCGACGGCGGGCTGGTCGTGAAAGGGGACGAACTAGGAGAATTCTCCATCGCTGGAGAAGACCGGAAATGGTATTGGGCCAACGCACATATTGAAGGCGAGACGGTCGTTGTCTCGTCTCCGTCCGTGCCGCATCCCAAGGAGGTTCGCTACGCCTGGCAATCGAACCCCAAGGCAACACTGTTCAATGGAGCAGGACTACCGGCCGCTCCCTTCCGGACTGACACCTGGCCCGGCGTTACCCAAAATGAGCGGCCCTACTGATAGGGATTCCAGGCCCAAGCCGCCGAAAGTCAGAATCAGCAAAGAGGGCGCCCGGTAAACACTGTGTTGGAAAGGACAGAAGGAATCATGCGAACTCGTCGCGCTGCAATCGCGCTGCTCATTGCCATTCTCGCCCTGCCCGTGGCTGCGCAACGCCGCGTGCCAAACGATCTGAGCGGCACCAGAGGTTTCAACTATCAGTCTGCCGAGACCATCGGTCACGCTGAGTTCTGGCTTCAATATAATCCTGCGGTCACGGAACGCGACCTGGATTACGCCAAGCGGCTTCAATTGAATCAGGTTCGTGTCTTCGTCCCCTATGCGGCCTGGGTCAGAAACAAAGAGGCATTCAGAAAGAACCTCCTCCACTTTGTGCGTGCAGCGCATGAGCGTGGGATCGGAGTCATGCCCACCATGCAGTACAAGTTCGGTGAATGGAAAGACAAAAAGGCATGGCCCAACTCGCGGGAGTTTGTAGCCGACCTTGTGGCAACCATCGGCAAGGAGCCCGGCCTGGAAATCTGGGACGTGGAGAACGAGCCGGAGTGTTGTTCTCTGCCGCCCTCTCCAGACAATCTACTGCACATGGAGCATGCACGGTACATGGCCAGGATGTTCCACGAACTTGATCCGGTGACACCGGTAACGATCGGCGCCACTTTTGTGGAGAATATGATCGCGATGGGCGACGCAGTCGATGTCCTCTCGTTCCATAATTACAGTCCAACACGCGCACAGATCCGCGCCAACATTGCTAAAGCGAAGCAGTACGCTGCTCAGACAGGAAAGCCGCTCATCGACACCGAGATTGGATGCATTGCGCGAGCGAATCCATACGACGTCACGCTCCAGGAGCACATGCAAGCCCATGTTGGATGGTACATCTGGGAGTTGATGATCACCGGTAACTGGGGCACTGTGCACGGCGTGTTCTATCCGGATGGCACGGTTCGCGATCCCTCCATCGTGGCCGCGCTTTTAGGTTTCTTTCGCAACCGCGGCGAGAATGTTGTGGAAAGTGTCCCGGACCGCGAAAACCATGTTACGGACGCGGTCACAAAAAACCGGAAGTGGCTGGCAGAGGCCCACCCGGACTGGGACACTGGATTGGACTTGGCCGAAATCTCGGCGAATCTCATCGAAGCTGCTCAGTTAGCTCCCATGCACAACCTGCCGTCGAGGCAAGTGATTCTCATGCGCAACGGCCAGCCGGACATCGCCGCGTTGCGTTCTTTGCTGGAAAAGTTTACTGCCGTGCTCGCTCCCTACCGGCTTCCAGCCGGCGATCCGCGCCATTCGCGTCCCCCCGGCTTCATTCAATGACGCCCCACCAACATCAGCAATCGGCTTCGGAGTTCCAGCACTAAGCAGAAATGCAGAATTGGATGCCATCATCACCAACATGCCCATATGACTCCGCACCAGGGCCGGCCGTTTGGCGCTCCCGATGGGACCGCAATTCCGGAGTGGAAGGCTGCTGTCGAGTCGCTCATCGCCACCAACGGGCGTAATCCGTATAAGAAGCGCGTCCGGGAAATGTTTCCCGCGGTTCGACGGCAAGTGCGTTCTTGCGGCACATGTTGCGAATGCCTTCGCCAAGTGAAGCTCGTTGACTGCGCGGCAGGGAAGCCGGGCTGCCTTGCTCGTGCAGTCAGTTCCGGACTCGTCCTTGAGAGTCCCGGCCGAAACGGCAACGCCGCGAAGTTGCAAATTCTACCGCGCGCCCCGTGTGGAGAGGTCGGGGGAAGCGCGCAGCATCTCGATCGCCTGCCGGTAAGTCATCCCAACGGGCACGGGAGTGTATCCGGTCATTTGTTGGATCGAGTCGAAGACCCGGGTCTTGAACAGCACGCGCAGGCTCATCTGCATCTGGACATGCACGATGCGCCATTGCCTGTTGCCTACGTCTGCCTGCTCAATTACCAGCCAGCCGCCTTTGTGGAGGCGTCCCAGGATGCCCCATCCGTAGTTGGTGTCCTGCTGCAGTTGCCCCTCCAGATGCACAACGCGCGCCTGGGCCGGATCGATCCAGATTTCGCCGCTCAGGGCTGTGAGCGCCTGAGTCTCGTAGTCGGGAGGATCGAACTTCGGATTAGGCCTGAAGGTGAACTTCTCAACCATCGCCGGGGCGCGCGCGGTGGCCCCTCCGGTGGGGGACGCGGCGGAGCCTGCGTACTGGTACAGGAACGCATTGGGCAACATGCGCAACAATTTCAGGATGATGCCCAGATCTCCGTCTTCGTTTTGCTTGCGGTGGCTTTGCAGGCTGGGATCGCTGGCCAGAGCATTGAGCCGTGCCTGTTCTTTCTGCTCGTCGGCCGCACTCAGCGGCTGATGATTGATTGACAGCAGGAGGGCGACACCCCCATCTCTGGTTTCGACAATCTCCTTGGTCGTGCTCAGGCGCGGGCTCGATTTGTGGAGCAAATAGCGCATCGGGTGGTTCGGGTCCTGAGCGGTCCGCAATTCGGTCGACAAAGCGCGGCTCACAAGCGCCTGGGCCTGCGACGGCGACAGCGGATTCGGGCCGCTGGAGGCGGCTTGAGCCGGGGAAAGAACCGCCCAGGCCAGCAGGCAGACGAACTGGAGGATGTTTCGCACTGTGTTCAGTCTAAAGGGAGTCAGAAAGATTGGCTTGGAGGGCATTGGAGTCATTCGGGCTTGGCCATGCCTCATGTCTCATTAGACGCAATTGTCCCTTCTGAGGATTGCCCTGATTGAAGCGGAGTGGCCCGGTTGCGTATAGTGCGGGCAGGGCCTTGTGTGGGCCCACGGAAGGATTTATACCATGGCAGTGGAGAATGCAGCGGCGCGCATCGGCAAGAGCATCGTCATTTGCGGGGAAGTCAAAGGCGGGGAAGACCTGATTGTGGATGGGCGAGTGGAAGGGACCATTAGCCTTGCTGAGAGTCGGCTGACGATCGGGCCCAACGCAAACGTCACGGCAGACCTTTCTGCCAAGGACGTACTGATTTTAGGCCACGTGCAGGGTAATGTAGTGGCCAGTGGACGAGTCGAGTTGCGCGCCGGATGCGCAGTGCAAGGCGACATTCGCGCTCTGCGTCTGGCCGTGGAAGACAATGCCGTTTTCCGCGGAAAGGTCGATTTGACGCAGGGTCTCGCACGCCCAGCCGAGGTCGCGGGCTAAACGTCGGCTGGCGGAGGCCTCTGACAGAATCGTTGAGGCACGGCAAGCCAGGCACCTATCGGCCTGGGGGCAAGGGGATTTGAGGTTGCTCAGCAGATGGTTCGACAAGAAGCAGGATAGCTCTCCCAGTGAGCCCGCACAGGGACTCGTCGGGCCCAGGTATCCGCGCCATTCGGGCGCATGGGCGTCGCTGCGCAAGCGCCTACAGGCTGAACCCGGCCTCCGCGTCATTGACAATGGCTACACCTCTCCAAGCAACATCAACTACCTCACAGCCCTCGGCCACAGCATCTTCTTGACCGACATAGTTCACGATGCGTGCGCGGAAAACTGGCAGACGGGCACGGACGACGACGGCAATCCGATTTGGAATGTGGAGGGCTATCTGGAACGAGCGCTCAGCTTTTTCGGGCGCAACTTCGATGTTGTGCTGCTTTGGACCGCCCTCGATTACCTGCCTGAGCCGTTTGTGGCGCCAGTCGTGGCGCGCCTGTTTGACTCTATGAATCCAGGCGGGCAGGTGCTGGCATTCTTCCACACGCGCACCCAGGGCGAGGAGACGGTGCTCCTGCGCTACCACGTAACCGAGGGCGATGACGTCGAGGTACAGATGACGCAGCAGTTTCCAATTCAGCGCGCATTTACCAACCGCAGCATTGAGCGGTTGTTCGCCGGCTGGTCCGGGCATAAGCAGTTTTTGGCCAAGGACAACGTGTCGGAAGTGCTCATGACGCGCTAGCCGCCCGTCCCCCAGCTCTCCCATGGAGGAATCATGACCGCATTGAAGAAAACATGCATCACTTGGCTTGGCCACTCCACCGTTCTGGTGCAGACCCCCGCAGGCACCAATATCCTCATCGATCCGTTCATGGCGCACAATCCGAAGTATCCCAAGAGCTTCGACCTGCCCTCGAAGATCCAGTACATCCTGCTGACGCACGGGCACGGGGACCATATTTCCGACGCCGTGCCAATGGCCCAGAAGCACGGCTCGACCGTAGTAGCGATCTACGAGCTCGCGGCGTATGTCGGCGGTAAAGGGGTTGCCAACACCATCGGAATGAATCTGGGAGGCACCGTGCAACTGGACGATGTCGCAACCACGATGGTTGAAGCCAAACACTCGGCGGCGGCACAGGATGAAGACGGGGTGCACGAGGTAGGCGTGGCGGCAGGCTTTGTGCTGACCATTGCCGATGGCCCCGTACTCTACCACGCCGGCGATACGGCGGTCTTCGGCGACATGCAACTAATTCGCGAACTGTATCGGCCGACGGTGGCCATGCTGCCCATAGGCGGGCACTACACGATGGGGCCGAAGGAAGCCGCGCTGGCGGTGCGCTTTCTCGCTCCGGAAGTGGTGCTGCCCCTCCACTTCGGCACGTTTCCGCCGTTGAAGGGCACGCCTCAACAGTTGGCTGCGCTGGTAGGCGAGGGCGTCAAGGTTGTCAATTGGGAGCCGGCCGAGGAGTTCCTGGCCTGACGCTCGATTGGTCGAGCATCAGGAATCGTGCGCCGAACCGATCGCTCGCGGCGTGGGCGGACCTTCGCCGTGGTCCGGCGAATCAGGATTGCGGAGGCGTGGCGCATCGGCAGCCGCCGAGGCGCGCACGTTGCGCAGATCCCGCAGGATTTCCACCTTTTCGCGGGCATATTGGCCCGCCAGGCGTGTCAGAGCATAGGTGATGATGTCGCTGTGATGCAGGTCGGAGACGGAGGGATCGCGGCGCATGTTGAGCCACAGCCGGTGTACCAGTTGCACATCGTCGGGGCTGAGCGTGGGCGCATGCGGCCCAATGTAAAACACCTTCGTATCCCCGTTGGGAGCAATCACGTAGAAGTTGAACTGGCGTTTAGGCTGAGGAAGAGCTTCCCATGCCTGACCAAGGTGAAATGCCTGATCCTCCGGTGTCATGGAACTCGAGGTTCCGGAAATCACCGAATCCACCTCCAGAGAATTTGAGGCCTGTGCCAAAGCCGCGAATACGTCGCCGGCCGGCACTACCAGCAGAGAAACCTTCTTGCCGAAGTTCTCGGCCACTGAAACTGCTTTGGTAAAGAGCATCTGTTCGTGTTCGCTGAAGTTCTGCTGATCGGGATTCAGATACTCCGGGCCGCCGACGCCCATAATGCGCACACTCATCACGACCACGTCGCGTTCGTCGGTGTTGGTGCGGCCAAGAATCCATTTCAGGGCTACCGGGTTGTTCACATCGTGCATTGTGACCATGATGCCGCCGGGGCGGATTTGCGCCGACTCGCGGCTTACCGTGTCCTGATGCTCGAGTTGGAAGTGATCCTTCATCTGCCGGGCGGTGAGGGCGTGTTTGCGCTTGTTCAAGTGTTCGGAGACCGAAAAAATAATGAAAAATGCGGCGGAAAATATGATGCCGCTCACCGTCGCAATCGACTTGGTGAACAGGTTTACAACCGCAATCGACAGCAGCACCAGGAAGACAGATACCAGGCCTATCGGAATCTCCGTTTTGCCGATGCGAATGTTCGGCGGAACCTTCCACCCGCGTTCGCCATGGTACTTCCATCGCAGAACCAGCATCGCAAGACTGTTGAACGTGAACGACCAGATCACGCCAAAGGCGTACGCCTCGCCCAGCATGATGATGTCGCCCCTGGTCACAATAATCGTGAACATCTGGAGGATGAAGACCAGGTTGACAATGCGGTAGCTGGTGCCAAACCGCGCGTGCGGTTTGCGGAACCAATCGGTCAGAACGCCGTCTTCGGCCACGCGCATCAGCACGCCGGCCGAGCCGATGATCGATGTGTTGATCGCCCCGGAAAGAATCAGGAAGCCGACAAGAACCACAAAGATGCGGAAGGCTATGCGCCAGAACAGGGGCCCAACCATGTACATCGCGAGCCCTGCGATCAGGTTGTCCTGGTAGATCGTCGTGCGCGGCCCGTCGGGAATCAGCATCGACGCCAGCAGCGTGGCGCCGCCGGTGAAGATAAGGCTGTAGATGGCGATCACGATCGCCGCGCGCTTCAGGTTCTTCAGCTTCGGATGCTCAATCTCGCGGTTGACCTGCGCCAGGCTCTCCTCGCCGCTCATCGCCAGTACCGAGTGGCCAAACGCCATCAGGATGCCGAACAGGCCCAGGAGAGGCACCAGTTTCGATCCCCTCAGAAAGCCCAGCGCATCGTTGCTGAAGTGAAGATTGGCGACCGTGGGGGGCGGTGGCAGGTGAACTCCAACCTTAAGAACTGAATAGATGCCCCACGCAAACAGGATGACCACCATGACCGTAGTGATCTCCATGACCCGCAGCGCCTTGCCGCTGGACTCCTCAATCCCCTTGATGTTCTCCCACCAGTAATAGATCGTCACAATGGCAGCGAATACCGCCGACGTGTAGTTCATGTCGAACTGGAAAGCCGGGTTGTGGTGCGCGTCCATTAACGCCGGTGGCAGCCAGTTGCTGCGGGCCGCGACATTCAGCAGCTCATTCATCAGCCCAGTAATATATTGGCCGGCAGATACGCCGGAAATCGGGCCGGTCAGAATGTAATCGAACATCAGCGCCGACACGCTGAGTTTGGCAAAGGTGCCTCCAAGGGCCTCCTTCACCACGCGGTAAACGCCGCCGCGCGTAAACATCGAACAGCTCTCGACGTAAACCGCCCGCACGGCGAAGCTCAAAAGCATGATCGCAAGGATGAACCACGGCGCGGCCGCGCCTACTGCCTGCTCGGCAATGCCGCCGGCATAAAAAGCAGAGGAACCAAGGTCGCAAAGAACAATAGCCGCAGCGCGCCAAAAGGAGATGAACGTCAGCATCACGGAGGACGCGACAATAAGGCGAACGCGATTAGACGCAGGGGCTACGGTCGTTTGGGAAGATGCCATCGTGGGGTTTTAGTCACTGGAAATCGAAGCTTCAAATTGGAGAGGGTCTATATCGTCGCCCGCTCTCGGCTGAGTCTAGTTCTGAATTGGATCAGTGTCAATCAAAAATGCGAAAAAACTCAGCAATTGTTCAATGCACCGTCTATTCGTCTTTTCCGAACAGCTCTTTACCGTCTTCAATAAAGCTAATGACCACCACCACCGCCGAACCGGCGAGGCCGAGGAAAAACATTGCTTCAAGCACCCGCATTCCGATAATTGCCAAGCTCATTCCGCAATTGTAGCGTGATTTTCGCTCGTAATCGGCGATTTTTTGCAACCAGACAGCAAGCCTTGGAAAAAAGATCGTCGCTGCAAACCCTGGCTCCTTCGTTGGGCGCCGCGACAGCCGTTCAATGCGATAAACTCGGCCCTGTATGCAGCCAGCAAGCTCTCGAGTCAATTCATGGAAGTTGTGGGCAGCGGCGGGCTTATCGGCCGCCTTGCTGGAGTTGCCGTTTCCTCTCGCCGGACCAATGCCTCCGTGGCGTTCCGTCTTCGCGTGGGTCGGCTTGGTTCCGCTGTTATGGGCCGTGATTTCATCGGGAGAAGGACGCCAGCCGCGTCCGCTGCGCCGGGCCTTCCTCCTTTCCTACGTCTGTGGCGTTTTGTGGTACGCCGGCAACTGCTACTGGATTCGCGACACAATGATGCAGTACGGCGATATGCCGCCGTTGGCGCCCACTCTGCTGTTGTTAGGTTTCAGCCTGGTGCTGGGCCTCTACTTCGGGTTCTTTGGCTTGGCGGTCGCCTTGGTCCAGAAGGCAACCAGCAGCAAGCGCCTGGCGCTGGCCGCCGCCCCCATCTTCTGGGCCGCGCTGGAACTGGCTGCCGCGCGCATTACCAGTGTCCCGTGGGACCAGCTTGGCTACTCGCAGGTCGATAACGCCCTGGTCAATCAGCTTGCTCCGTGGACCGGCGTCTACGGCATCAGCTTTTTGCTCGTTGCCGCGAATGCGCTGCTTGCCGGTGGCATTGTGCTGGAGCAGCGCTCGAAGAATGACCGGCGCCCGCATAAGTTCCCGCATAAGCTATTGTCGGGAGCGTTCGGCGTGCTCCTGGCTGTCTCGGGCGCAGCGGGCATCTTCGTCAAGCCGCCAAGGCCCGCCCCCACGGCCACCGCCGTGCTCATTCAGCCCAACCTCGATGTTGGCGGCGCGGGGCTCTGGACCGCTCCCGGCGAATGGGACCAGCACATCGCCGACTTTGCCAAACTGGCCGGCGAGCAATGCAAAACGTACATCGCCGGTATCCCGCAAACCGGCGCTCCGTCCGGCCAGATCGTCTGTCCGCCCTATCCCACGCATCCTGACCTGATCGCATGGCCCGAGTCGCCCGCGCCGTTCTTTGAGGACGATGCACGCTTCCAGAAGGCCCTGGTCGAAATCGCTCATGCAAACGACGCGCCTTTAGTGGTAGGCAACATCGGCATGGATTTTTCCGCCGACAACGGCTGGCGCGAGTACAACTCCGCGCTGGTGGTAGCCGCAGACGGCCGGCGTGTCGGCCGCTATGACAAAATCCATCTCGTCCCCTTCGGCGAATACGTCCCCTTCAGCCGCTTCCTCTTCTTTGCCCGCAAGCTCACCGGAAAAGTCTCTAAGTTCGATCGCGGCGACCAGCGCAAAGTCTTCCGCTTGAATGGTCACCGCTACGGCGTCTTCATCTGCTACGAAGCTGTCTTTGCCGATGAAGTCCGCCAGTTTTCTCGCCTCGGCGCAGAAGTGCTCGTCAACATCAGCGACGATGGCTGGTACGGCGACACCAGCGCCCCCTGGCAGCACTTAAACATGGCGCGCATGAGGGCAATCGAAAACCGCCGCTGGCTTCTGCGTGACACCAACAACGGAGTCACCGCGGTCATCGACCCCTACGGCCGCGTCCGCCAGAGCATTCCGCGCCACGTGGCGGACGCGCTGCCGGCCCAGTTCGGCTTCCGCGACGACGTCACCTTCTACACCGCCCACGGCGACGTCTTCGCCTGGCTCTGTGCCATACTTGGTTTAGGGATTGTTGCCGTGGCCGCGCGGAAAATTCTGGGCCAGGCCGTCCTCGCAGCGAAAGTCTAAAACAAAGTCAGGTCATAAGAGCAAAGCATGTCATTAAACGATCTCGAATTCGCTTACGCTCCCATCCGCGACCAGGTTCGCGACCTGCGGGAGTATCTTTGACCCTGCTCGTATCCGCAGGGAACTCGCCGACATAGAAACCAAACTAGCCGATCCAGCTCTCTGGAGCGATCCAGCAGCCGCCAAGCCGATCATGCGCGACAAAAAGCGCCTGGAAGTGATGGTGGCCGACGATGAAGAACTCGTCCGCCGCACCGGTGACATCGAAGCCTACGTCGAACTCGCCCGCGAAGGCGAAGACGTTCTCGCCGATCTGGAGCGAGACATCAAGGCTCTGGCCGTCTTTGCCGAGGATCTCGAAGCACGCACCATGCTCAACGGCGAGGCCGACCCGCTCAACGCCATCGTCACCGTGCATCCAGGCGCAGGCGGCACAGAGAGCCAGGACTGGGCCGAAATGCTCCTGCGCATGTACCTGCGCTGGGCCGAGCAGCAGGGCTTCAAGACAGAAATGAATGACTACCAGGACGGCGAAGAGGCCGGCATCAAGTCGGCAACCTTCACCATCATCGGCGACTACGCCTTCGGCCAATTGGCCGGCGAAAGCGGTGTGCATCGCCTCGTCCGCATCTCGCCGTTCGACTCAGCCAAGCGCCGCCACACCTCCTTTGCCTCCGTCTACGTCTCGCCTGAAATCGACGAGACCATCCACGTCGATCTCAAGCTCGAAGACCTGCGCATCGACACCTACCGCTCCGGCGGCAAAGGCGGCCAGCACGTCAACACCACAGACTCCGCCGTTCGCATGACCCACCTGCCGACCAACATCGTCGTCCAATGCCAGAATGAGCGCTCGCAGCACAAGAACCGCGAAAAGGCCATGAAGATGCTGCGCTCGCGCCTCTACGAGTACGAGCTCGAAAAAAAGCGCGCCGTCAGCAAGAAGGTAGAAGACTCAAAGCTCGAAATCAACTTCGGCTCGCAGATCCGCTCGTACGTCTTGCAGCCCTATCGCATCGCCAAGGACCACCGCACCAAGGTGGAAGTGGGCGACGTCGACAAGGTGCTCGATGGCTACCTCGAGCCGTTTTTGCGCGGCTATCTGCTGGCCAAGCGCCGCGGAACCGCTGTGTCTGCATCTGGGGACGATGACCTGGATGTGTAGGCCATTCCAAGCGGTAGACGGTGAGAATATGACGAAGGGAATCGTTCACGGAAAGATCACGGCATTTCAAGTCGTTACCGAAGTTTAAATACCTTCCTGCGACGAGAGAGGTGCATACTGTGAAAACTCCTAATCGTGGCGCCATATCAGGGCATGATCTACGCACAGTATGTCTCGTGCTTGCGACAAGTCTTGGGATAATCCCGCTCGCATCCGGTCAGTCCACAAGCGACTTTGTAATTTCGTCGCCTGAGCCAATCGTTCAGTTGGTACAGGCCGAACAGACCCCTTCGGCCAATCTTAGTTTTACGTTCAGAAACATTTCCAATAAGACCATTCTTGAGATTTGCATCTCTGCACCACTCGGACCGCGTGAGATGGATTGCATGACCGGTTTTGACAACGGTGCGAAACTCCTTGCACCTGGGGACACGTTCTCGATGAATTTCGAAGCTGCCAGCTTCGCTTCTGACGGTCAGCAAAACAGTCTGCGCGTAAACGCAATTGTGTACACTGACGGATCGCACGCGGGAGAGCAGAAAGTACTCGCCAGGATAGAGAATCGGATGCTTGGCGTTGCACTGGAGACGAAGCGTATATCTGACCTTCTGTCTCGTTGCACTGAGGACGGCATTACAGGACTCGACAGCGTGCTCCCGCAGATCGGAACAAGTTCACTGCCGTCGAGTGCTGAAGCGGCAGAATCATTAAAGGGAGAATACTTGCCGGGAATCTCACACTTAGTGGTCGATACCTATCTAAGTAGCCATACGCAAGGTCTTTTGGAGGGTGTAGTAAACGCTAGAGACATTCTTCATCGTGAGATTGATCAGGAGAAGGCTTTAGCGGAATCGTCACTCACTGGAGGCGAGCATCACCGGCAAATTGCATTAAGGGCAGGAAAGCACGGTCTATCAGATCTAGCGCAGGAATACCGATTGCGATCTCAGACACAAATCAACTATCTCATCGCATTCCTGGGAGAGCGAAATGCACACTAGTCGATTGCGTGCCATGTATCTTGTAAGAGCGGCTATATTGGCGCCGTCCCGATGCGGAATATGTGCGGAGGGGGGCGTAGCAAGACTTGCATAGCAAAGATTGGAAGCAACGATGATGTCCAATGACCCCGCCACTATCGACGAGATGCTCCGCACGGCGAAGATCATCGCCGTCATCGGCATGAGCGACAAGAGCTGGCGCGCCAGCCACAACATTGGCCGCTATCTCGCCGCGAACGGCTATCGCGTTCTCCCCGTCAACCCCGCGCTTAAGGAAATCCTGGGCCACCCCTGCTATCCCGACCTCGACTCCGCTCAAGCCGCCGCGCGCGAGCAGACCGGCGCCGGAATCGATCTGGTCGACGTATTCCGCGCCTCAGAGAATGTCCCGCCCATCGTCGACGGTGTCATTCGCCTCGGCATTCCCTATCTCTGGTTGCAAGACGAAGTCATCCACGACGAAGCCATAGCTCGCGCCCGCGCCGCCGGCGTCAAATGCGTACAGAACGACTGCATCTTCCGTGAACATGCCGCACGGCCGGAATTGCACTCCAAGTTTTGAATTTAAAACTCATTGCGAGCCTGGTTAGCGAGTCCGGTTCGATAGACTGAGAACAACTGTAGGGAGTCAGTGTTCCTCGGCCATGCGCATTTTCCGCCTGATCTTCGTATCGACCCTGCTTGCCGCCGCGCTGCCGGCCATCGCTGCCTCCATCTCCGCCGATGCGCCGCACGTGCATGTCCAACTGGTGATTCCGGAAGACCAGATCTATCCCGGCGGAAACAATTTAGTCGGCCTCTATTTCAAACTTGAGTCCGGCTGGCATGTGTATTGGAAAAATGCCGGAGACGCCGGCGGCCCGCCACAAATTCACTGGACTCTGCCCGCCGGAGTCACCGCCGGGCCCATGCTGTTTCCCGCGCCCAAGCGCCTGCCGCTCGGGCCGCTGATGGACTTCGGCTACGAGGACGAGGTCCTGTTTCCGTCGCACCTCGCAGTTGCGCCCACCGCAAAGGACGGCAAGGCTGCTATCGACGCCAAAGTCGACTGGCTGGTCTGCCGCGAAGTCTGCATTCCGGGCAAGGCGGAGCTGAGCGCCACGCTGCAACTAGTCTCAGGCGCACCGCCAGTCGTCGCCGGCTCAGGCACGGATGCGGAACTCGTCAAGCGTCTGGCCAGTACCTTGCCAACGCCCCCTCCTCCAGGCTTCAAAGCCGTCTTCGAGCCCACTCAGGATGGATTCCGTCTCGGCGTCGAAACCGGCCGGCATGAATCGACGGCGGTGTTCTTTCCCGCCGATCAGGACATACTTTCGAATCCCGCACCGCAGAAAGTCTCGCCCACTGCCAGGGGCTTCGTGCTCGATCTCAAAAAGGACCCAAGCCTCGCCGCCAATCCCGCGCATCTGAACGGCGTACTCGAACTCTCCGGTGGACGCGCGTATGAAATTGCGGCGCTGCCGGGAACCGTTGCCGCCCCTCCGCCTTCCTTCGAGTGGCTCACTCTGCTCCGCACCGCCGCGTTGGCTTTTCTCGGCGGCCTGCTGCTGAATCTCATGCCCTGCGTCTTTCCAGTGCTGTTTTTGAAGGGACTCGCGCTCGTCAACTCCGGCAATCAGGAGCGCCACAAGCTGCGCGCTCACGGATTCGTCTATGCCGCCGGCATAGTCATTTCCTTCTGGGTGCTGGTCGCCGTACTTCTCGCCCTCCGCGCCGCTGGCGCAACGCTCGGCTGGGGATTCCAGTTCCAGTCACCCGTCTTTCTCGCCCTCATGGCCGGTCTGCTCTTCTTCCTTGGCCTGTCGCTGGCCGGCCAGTTTGAGATCGGCCTCAACCTCACCAGCGCCGGCGGTTCGCTGGCCGCAAAACACGGCTACACCGGCAGCTTCTTCACTGGCGTCCTAGCCGTTGTCGTGGCTACGCCCTGCACAGCGCCCTTCATGGGGGCGGCCGTCGGCTACGCACTCTCTCAATCGGCTGCGGTCACCTTTGTTGTGTTTACGGCGCTGGCGCTTGGCCTCGCCGCGCCCTACGTCGCCCTCACCCTGCAGCCCGCGTGGACCCGTCTGCTGCCCAGGCCCGGTACATGGATGGAAGTGCTGCGCCAGGCTGTCTCGGTGCCCATCTTTGCCACCGTCATCGGCCTCGCGTGGGTACTGGCGCAGGCCTACGGTGCCAATTTGCTCGCCGTGCTCCTGGCCAACTTTCTGCTCTTGGGCATTGCCGGCTGGTTCCTTGGCCGCTGGCCCGCCAGGCGCTGGGCAACCATCGTCGCAGCCGCAATCCTGCTTGCCGTAATTGCTCTCTCAGTCCTGGCCCCAAACCAATTCACAACGTCACCCGCTACATCAGCCTCAGCGGAGACGAGCGGCCTCTGGCAGCCCTGGTCGCAGCAGGCCGTAACCCGGTCCCTCGGCACAGGCCAGCCCGTATTCGTCGACTTCACCGCCGCCTGGTGCCTCAGCTGTCAGGTCAACGAGCGTGTCGCCCTGCACACGTCCGAAGTCGAACACGCTTTTGCTGCCCGCAATGTTGTTTTAATGAAAGCCGACTGGACCCGCCACGATGAAGCCATCACCCAGGCCCTCGCTGCGCTCAATCGCGACGGAGTCCCCGCCTACGCGCTCTACACCCCCGGACAGAGCGACCCCGTGATGCTACCGGAAGTGCTGACGCCAGGCATTGTGATCGATGCCCTGCAAAAGCTGCGCAAGTAGGCACGCGGTTCCGCCCAGTCCCTACCCTCGAGCCATCTTCACCGCCAGCAACCACGGGCTCGCTGGCGTGGCCTCAGGCTGCTTCTCCAACTCCAGCCCACTGTTTCCCGGCACGGTATACCGCGCAAAATACGCTTCCACCTCCGCCCTCAACTCCGCGATCAGCCCGTTGTAAGGCGCCTCCTCGTAGAGGTTTGTTGTCTCCCGTGGGTCCGCTTTCAGATCGTAGAGTTCGTTCGGGAACAGAATTCCCTCAAACGGATAACGCAGAATCAGCTTGTACCCGTTCTTGCGGATCATGCGCGCATTCCCGTACTCGCAGATCACGCTCTCCCGCCACCCCTCCACGGCCTCGCCGCGCAGTTGTCGCAGATACGACCGTCCCGGCGAGTTGATGCTGCGCGCCAGCTCCGCGTCAGGCTCCGCCTGCGCCGCCTCCAGCAGCGTGGCAAAAAGGTCGCAGTGGTTCACCGGCAACTCGCACTCCAGGTTGCTTGCAATCCCGCCCTTCGGCCACGCAATGGCGCACGGTATCCGGATCGACTCCTCCAGAAAGTTTTGCGGCACCGTCCCGTTGCCTTTCTCCCACATCCCATGCTGCCCCGCATTCAGCCCGTGATCGCCGGTGTAGACCACCAGCGTATCTTCCAGCTTGCCCAGTTTCTCCAGCGCGTCAAGCACCTTGCCCACCTCGCGATCCACCGACGAAGCAGCCGCGTAGTACTCCGCCTGCTTCTGCCGCTCCTGCTGCGGGTCCGCCGAAGCTGGACTCCGCGCCGTCCCATGCACCTTCAGGAACGTCTCGTGCGGAATATCCCGGAAGCCCGCTTCCTTGTACTCCGTCACCAGTTCCTCCGGCATGTCCTTGTGCGGCGAGTGTGTATCCACATACCCCACAAACAGAAAGAACGGCTTCTCCGCCATGGTCTTGTCCGCATAGTGCTTCTCAAGAAAGTCGATCGCCTGCTCGGTGAAAAACGGCGACTGAAATCCGTTCGGATGCACCTGTTTTCCGTTGTCGGAGAAGTTCTGCACGCCCAGGTGCGGATACTGTGCATCCCAGAAGCTGAACCATGAGTCGAAGCCCGGGTGAGGGAACCGTCCTTCGCCGCAGTGCCACTTGCCAACCAGCCCCGTATGGTAGCCCGCACGGTGCAGCGGCTCTGAAATCAGTGTCTGTCCCTTCAGCCAGGGATACGCATAGGAATCCTTCTTCTCTTCCAGCCAGTCGTGGATTCCATGTTGCGAAGGCATGCGCCCGGTAAAGAAGCTGGCCCGTGCTGGCGAGCACACCGGGCACGGAGTAAAGGCGTTCCGCATCAACACGCCCCTCTGCGCAATCCGGCTCATATGCGGCGTGTGCACCTCGCTGTTGCCGTAAGCCTGCTGTAGCCACTGCCCGTGGTCGTCGGTAAGAAACACAAGGATATTTGGCCTGCGCCCGGCGTTGTGCTCCGCGAGCGCTTCCTTGGCTGCCGCCCTTCCGCCGCTGAGCGCGGAACCGGCCGCCGCGGCCCCGATCGTCTTCAACAAATCTCTTCTCTTCATCCGCATCGCTTCTCTTCCAGGATTAACTGCGCGCCGCAGGTGAGTATATAGGCGCATCGCAAGTCAGCGCTTCCACCCTTTGAGCAGAGCACTTCGGTACGCTCATCAGGCCGCTCCATGCTTGTGCGCTTTGATCCTTCGAATCTCCTCCATCCGCTGCGCCAGCACCTTCTCCCGTCCCTCTTGCGTCGGCTTGTAGTAGCTCCGCCCCTTCAGCGAATCCGGCAAGCAATCCATATCCGCCACGCGCCCCTCCTCATCATGCGCATAGCGATAGCCCTTGCCGTAGTCCAGCTCCTTCATCAGCCGCGTCGGCGCATTGCGCAGATGCAGCGGAACCGGCTCCTGGCGCGTATGTTCAATCTCCGCCTGCACCGCGCCGTAGGCCGTGTAAACCGAGTTCGACTTCGGCGCGAGACACAAATACACAACCGCTTCGGCCAGCGCCAGATCGCCCTCCGGCGAACCCAGAAAATCAATTGCTTCTTTCGCTGACAGGCAGAGATTCAGCGCCTCAGGCGCGGCCAGGCCAATGTCTTCGACAGCCATGCGCACCACGCGCCGCGCCAGATACAGCGGGTCTTCGCCTGCCGCGAACATGCGCGCCAGCCAGTAGAGAGCCGCGTCGGGGTCGCTGTTGCGCACGCTCTTGTGCAGCGCCGAGATCAGGTTGTAGTGCTCCTCACCAGATTTGTCATACATCAGCACGCGCTGCTGCACGGCTTCCCCTGCCAGCGCGCGATCAATGTGTCGCTTCGCGCCCTCGGCCTGCGCCAGTTGCGCCGCTACTTCCAGCGTGTTGTAGGCGCTGCGGCAGTCACCGCTCGAGTAGTTCGCAATCAGCTCCAGCGCGTCGTCGTCTGCCGTCAGTTCCAGCGCGCCGAGGCCGCGCTCGCTGTCTTCGAGAGCCTTCCGCAGCAGCCCGGCAATCTGCGCTTCGCTCAGCGGCTCAAGCACATATACGCGGCACCGCGACAGCAACGCCGAGATGATTTCGAACGACGGATTTTCTGTAGTCGCGCCAATCAGCCGGATTGTCCCCCGCTCCACATAAGGCAGAAACGCGTCCTGCTGAGCCTTATTGAACCGGTGAATCTCATCCACGAACAGAATCGTCCGCGAGTGCATCTCGGAGGCCTGTGCCGCGGCGGCCATCACCTGCTTGATCTCCTTGATCCCACTCATCACGGCCGAAAATTCAATAAAGTTCGCCTTCGTTGCTTCGGCCACAATCTTCGCGAGCGTAGTCTTGCCCACTCCGGGCGGACCCCAGAAGATCATCGAGCCGACCCCCGACCCATCCACGCTGTCACGCTCGATCTGTACGCGCAATGGCTTGCCGGGGCCCAGCAGGTGCTGCTGGCCGCTCAACTCTTCCAGGCTGCGCGGCCTCATCCGCTCGGCCAGCGGCGCCGTGCGGAGCGTTCCTTTCGGACCCTCCGGTTCGCCGTCGAACAGGCTCATCGCAGGCCGCCCAGATGCTCCAGCGGGCCGCCGCTGTGGTCCACTCGCTGCCGCGACGCTTCGTAGAGCAGCACGCTTGCGGCAACCGAGGCATTCAGGCTCTCCACCGGGCCGGGGCAGGAAATTGTGAGCGCGCCATCGGCCTTGGCCGCAAGATAAAGCGGGACGCCCTTGCCTTCGTTCCCGATCAGCAGCGCCACCGGCCCGGCAAGATCCACCAGATCAGCAGGCTGGGCGCCATGCACGGTCGTGGTCCACAGCTTCACGCCCGCCTTGCGCAGATGCATGAACAGCTCTTCCTCGGTCGTGGCCAGCACGGGCAGGCGGAAGACGCTCCCGGCCGACGCACGCACTGCCTTCGGGTTCCAGGCGCTCACCGTTCCGGGCAGGCTCAGGGCTCCGTCGGCGCCAAAGGCCTCTGCCGAGCGCAGAATAGCGCCCAGGTTGCCCGGATCCTGCAGTCCAGCCAGCACCACCAGCAGCGGCGCGCTCTGTCCCGGCGTACCCAACACGTGCGCCCAGGTCCAATCCGGCGGCTCTACCAGCGCCGCAATCGGCTGCGGCGCTTCGGTAGTCAGCGCGGAATCCAGCAGAGCCCTCGGCATCAGCAAAATCTGGGTCTCCGGCGGCAGTGCCATTGTGTCCAGCAGCCGCTCACTACCCTGCGCCGCGAAGACGCATGTCACGTGCAACCGCGCGCGCAGCGCCTCTTCCAATAGGTTCGGCCCTTCAATTCCGGCCAGGCCGCGGCCACCGTGTGGTGGATTGGCCAGTGCCTTCCGTAACTCTCTCAGACGCGCATTCTGCTTACTCTGTACAATGCGAACAGGCATCGGTGAGCATCCTTTTTGGTGCTATACCGATTCTAAGCCGTTTTGTCAGTAGGCGAGCCGAGTGTGTTGCCGCTAACTTGCGCCACGGCCGGTGCTGTGATAGTTTCCGTCTTTAAAGCGTCTCCAATTTGGTTACCAAGGCAGGCCTGATTGTCCGCGGAAATTTTGCGTGTCCATCCCGACGAACCCCAACCGGACCGGATTGACTATATCGTCTCCTGCCTGCGCAAGGGCGACGTCATTGCTTTGCCGACCGATACCTTCTATGGTCTGGCCGTGGATCCGGTAAACCTGCACGCCGTTGAAAGCATCTACCAGATCAAAACTCGCCAGAAGCATAAGCCGCTTTCGCTGCTCATTTCCGGCCTGTCCATGGCTTACGAGCTGGCGCGCGACACCGATCCTCTGCTCGATAAGCTGGCAGATCGCTTCTGGCCAGGCCCGCTCACCATCATTGTGCGTGCCGGCACTAAACTCCCACTTCGCTCCACAGCCAACACCGGCAACGTAGCGCTCCGCGTGCCTGATGCAGCAATTCCCCGCGCCGTCGTCGAGCGTTTCGGGCTGCCCATCACAGCCACCTCGGCCAATCTGCAGGGAGCCTCGGAGTGTACCCACGCCGCCAGCGTACGCGACCAGATCGGCGACCGAATTCCGCTCATCATCGATGGCGGCCCCACCGGCCGCGCACAGCCCACCACTATCGTCGATCTCTCCTTAGGCCCTGGACGCTGGGAGATTCTCCGCGAGGGCGCAATTCCAACGCACGAAATTGTCATGGTGCTGCAGCGCTGAGATGAGCAGGGAACTGAGAACCAATTAGAGCGACTTGGAGCTAGAGACAGATAATTAAACAGGATGGGCACGAGGATCGCACGCGAGGATGAGGACATCGAACGTCTGATTGTCGGATCCTTAGGACGAAAGGTGCGCATGAGTCGCTGGGGTAGGCCAAAACGCAAAAATCGCGCACTTCGCCTTGCATTCCTGGTGTTTCTGGCTCTGATCGTCGCCTCAGCAGGATGGTGTCGCTGGGTCTACCTGCAAATTGAGACCTATGCCGCCCAGGATCAGGCCGCACCGGCCGACGCCATCGTCGTCTTCGGCGCCGCGGAGTACGACGGACGCCCCTCGCCGGTCTACCGCGCTCGTCTGGACCACGCTCTCGACCTCTACCGTAGCGGCATTGCCCCGCTGATCATCACCCTGGGCGGCAACGGCGGCGACCAGTACAACGAGGGCGCCGTGGGCCGCCGATACCTGGTGGGAATGGGCGTACCCGAGCAAGCCATCATTGCCGAAACCGAGAGCCGCAACACTGCCGAATCGGCGCATCGCACTGCTGTCATCGCCCGCGCCAATGGGCTGCACCGCCTCGTGGTCGTCAGCGACGACACCCATTTGTTCCGGATTCATGCCATGTGCGCGGCCGAGGGCCTCGACGTGCTCACCTCGCCGCGCTCGCGTGTGCCGATCGAGGGCCATTCAGGGGAATTTGACCGCCTCGCCCACGAAATTCTCAGTTACACTGCCTGGCGGATGCATTTGCTTTGAGACCCGCGAGCAGTCAGAGGATTGTCGAAAGAATCTACAGTTACGGCGTGACGAAGACAGGCAGAAACGCCAGCAGCGCCAGTGCAAAAACCGCCGCGCTCCCCGTCGACAAAAAATTCACCGCGTCATTGTTCAGCCAGCCGCGCTCTTCAATCGTCGCGCCCAGCAGGCTGTCAAACAGCAGGCCGAACACCCCGCCCGCGCAGCCAATCCAGAACATCAGAGAGCCGCCTTTGAGCGCCAGCGTTCCAGCTGCGGCAACAATTGCCGCCGCCACCATTCCGGCCAGCGTTCCGGCGAGGCTCACTCCGCCATCTGTGCCCGGCTCCACACGGCGCAAAGTCGTAATCATCCGCGGGCGGCCGCCCAGAACCTGTCCCACCTCAGACGATGCTGTGTCCGCCGCCGCCTCGGCCAGCGCGGCCAGCCCTACCGCAAACACCAGCACCGGAGCCGCAGAGACGCGGGCGAACCACCCCGAATTCATAATCCACGACTGAGCAAATGCGCTCGACACGATTGCGGCCATGCCCAGGTTTGCCGACACTTGCGCCGCGGATCGGCCATGCCGGCTCTCCGCCGTGCCCAGGCGCTCCTTCTTTCCCCTACCCAGCAGTGTGGAAACAAAGGCCAGCAACGCGACCGCAAGCACCGGCATCAGGTCCGTTTGCCACGGCCAATAGGGAAACCCAACGGACGAAAACATCAGGCTCGCGGTCATGGCCGCTCCCGCCAGGGCGCCCCAGGGCGTCGCCGCGCGCAGCTTCCACGTCACAAGCCCCAGCAGCAAGCTCGCACCCACTGTCCAAATTGCAACTGGAGCCGCCTGCAATGCCCACCAGTGCGTCTCCAGCACCACATCCGCGCCTGCAAAGGGCATTACCACCAGCAGGACCAGCTTCGACTGCCACACAAGTTTTGTTTGAGCCACGTCTCATCGTAGAACAGGGGGCGGAAGGGCAGGGAAGATAAGAAATTGAAATGCTTCACTCTTGCCGTTCCGGGATTCCGTCGGTCTTGTTTCTGGATTTCCCGGATTTAAAAATCGAAGTCCGAGAAGCTGTGCGTCGCCGTTGGAAAGCCCTGCTCAATCGGTTTACACTCGACTGCGCAGCGTTTCCACACCTGCCCGCGTTCATGAACGGAGTTTTCCATGCGCAGCTCCTCCTTCTTACTTGCCCTGGTATCGATTTCGACCGCCCTGCTGAGCCTCGTACCTTCAGCCTCGCTGGCGCAAGCACCCAGCCAGCGCCTCGTGCTCGACCGCAAGGGCGAGACGATCGTGCTCGAGCCGTATGCGCCAAACATTCTGCGCGTAACGCTGAGCCTCACGCCCGAGCCGGCCCTCGCCGCGCCAGGTGTCGGGTTCGTGGCTTCGCCCGCGGCCTCTGGCTGGAGCGCCAGCCAATCGGAGCAAGCGGACATTTACCAGTCGCCACGCATGGTCGTTACCGTCAGCCGCCCCCACCCAAGTGGCAGAACTCCCCTGAAAACGCAATCAGACATCGGGAAATATTTCGGCGGCTCAACGCCCGGCGCGCACATCGTTTTCAGCACTCCCGAGGGCAAAAAACTCCTCGAACTCGAAGGCTGGTCGCAGGCAGTTCCCAATCAGAAAGACGGCACGGCGTACCTGGTGCACGACCGCCGTCCCAGCGATCCGCCGTTCTTCACCGTCGGCGCAACCTTCGCCTCGCCCGACGACGAACACTACTACGGCCTGGGACAGAATCAGGAAGGCTTTCTCGACCATCGCGGACACGCGGTTCGCTGCTGGAACGACTATCTGGCCGCTGCCGGCCCCAGCTTCTGCGTGCCCTTTGCCGTCACCAACAAAGGCTATGGCCTCGTATGGGACAACCCATCGAAGACCACCATCGAGCCAGGCTTCAATGAGCAGACGCGCTGGAACTCCGAGGTCGGAGACCGCGTTTCGTTCTTTGTCATTGCCGGCGATACTACGGACGAAATCTACGCCGGCTACCGCTTGCTCACCGGCCCCGCGCCGCTGCTGCCCAAGGCCGCCTACGGCTACATCCAGTGCAAGCAGCGCTACGCCAGTCAGGCCGAACTGATGGCCGTCGCCAAGGGCTATCGCGACCGCCATCTTCCCGCCGACGTGCTCGTCGTTGACTGGTTCTACTACACCAAAATGGGCCAGATGGACTTTGATCCGAAGTACTGGCCCGATCCGGCGGAGATGAACCGCCAACTCCACGCCATGGGCTTCGAAACCATGATCAGCGTCTGGCCGCGCTTTGTTCCGGACGACCGTTTCTACGCCGAGCTGCTCAAGAAGGGCTGGTTCATCCATCTCGCCGACGGCACGCCCATTAACGGACTCCCCTATGACCGCGCCGGATCGGACATCGACACCACCAACCCCCAGGCCGCTAAATGGTACTGGGACACCGTCCGCGACAACATTCTCAGCAAGGGCTTCGACTCCCTGTGGGCCGATGAAACCGAGCCCGACCTGCCCCCCAACGGAGCCTACTTCCACATCGGGCCGGGCACGCAGTACTTCAACGTCTATCCGCTCTTCCATGTTGGCGCGCTCTACGACGGATTCAGACGCGATAAACCCCAGCAACGCGCCCTGATTCTCTCCCGCGACGCCTACCTCGGCGAGCAGAGCAAGGGAGCCATCGTCTGGTCGTCCGACATCTCAGCCACATGGGATGCCTTCCGCCGCCAGATTCCCACCGGCCTCGACGTCACTGCCTCCGGAATCCCCTACTGGTCAAACGATACCGGCGGCTGGCAATATCTACCCGCCGTGCATCACCCCGCCCACACGCCCCTGCTCGACCCATCGGACGCGCGCGCAACCGTCGGCGGCTACGACGATTACCCCGAGCTCTACACCAGATGGTTTCAGTACGCCACCTTCCTGCCCATCTTCCGCACCCACGGCAGCCGCCCCGCCAACGAGGTCTGGTCCTACGGCAAGCAGTCCGAGCCCATCCTGGAGAAATACCTGCGCCTGCGCTACCAGCTCATGCCCTACATCTACTCGCTCGCCTACAACAACTGGCAAACCGGAGCGCCCATCATGCGCGCCCTGCCGCTCGATTTTCCCGACGATCCAAAAGTCGCCCAGATCGGCGACGAATACATGCTCGGCCCCGCCTTCCTCGTCGCGCCCGTCACCGACCAAGGATCCACCACAAAGCAGGTCTATCTGCCCGCCGGCGTCGACTGGTACAACTTCTGGACCGGCGAGCGCCTCAAGGGTGGGCAAACGATTGAAGTTTCCGCGCCCATCGATACAATTCCCCTCTTTGTTCGGGCAGGCTCCATCCTGCCCCTCGGCAGTGCCGTGGAGAACACTCACCAGGCCCAGACAATCGAAAAGATTCTCGTCTACCCCGGTGCCGACGCCGATTTCACGCTCTTCTCCGACGACGGCCAGACCTACGCCTACGAGAAAGGCGCGGGCTCAATCACCCGCCTGCATTGGGACCAGGCCAGCCGCCGCCTCACCCACCAGGGCGCGGTCGCCTGGACCCTCCCAGACGCCCAGATCGTCGAGGTGGCAGGCCACTGAACCCACGCAGCCGTCCACTCCTTCCGGACGATAACTAACCTTGGGCTTCGCGGTGGAGTCCAAGGTAGGAAAGGGGATGCCGTTCCCCCAGCTCTCTGATTTACAATCAACCAGTAAGCAGGAAAAGATCTGAATGAGGTTTTTTTTCATGATTTCAGGCCCGGCGCGCGTGCGTTTGGTTCAGGCGAGCGCGGTCCTTGCGGCTGCTGCTCTGGTTGCCGGTTGCGGCAACGCATACCGGCCGGTTGTCACGCCGATTAACCCCAGCGGTCCGTCCGCCCAGGTTACGTCTTATGCCATAGTGGTTTCGGCGCCCTCGCCCACCGCGGCCGGCGTTGTCACCATCGTCGACTACGCGGGCGATTCGGTTATGGCAATTGCGCCCGTCGGCCCAGGCCCACGTAACTTTGTCCTGGATGCGATTGGCGCCACGGGTTACACCCTCGGCAGCGATGGCACCCTCGCCAACTTCCCCATCACTACCACTCTGCAGGCCAAGAACGTCACCTATTCCACGCTCTCGTCCGCCGCGCAGCCGCTCAATTTCATGGCGCCAACTGCAGGGTTCTGGGCTTCAGATCTCAATGGGAACGTCGTCGATGTCTTTACGGGTTCTCCCCAGGCCTACAAACTCTCTATTCCCGTTGCGCCCACGCCAATCACCGTCGTCGGCAGCCCCTCGCCCGCCGGACAGCGCGAATACGCCATCAGCCAGAACTTCGCCGATCCGACTGGCGTAGCCTGCAACCTCTCGCCCACCACCCAGCCCACCGGCCTGGCCACCCCAATCGAGATTGCCACCTACACCGCCGACGCGCCAATTCCGGTGGGCAAGTGTCCGGTCTATGCCGTCCAGAGCCCCGATCAAAGGCGTTTGTTTGTCTTGAACCGCGGCGACGACACCATCACGGTCATCAACACCCAGAACAACACGCTGGACCAGTGCGCTCCGTTTCTCAACCAGAACGGCCAGACCGTCACCTGCCATCCCACCCTTCCGCTGTCCACCACCGCGGTTACGGCAACCGGCATCACGCCGCCCAATGGCGCCAGCGGCATGCCGGCCCTCGCAGGCCCGGTATATGCCGAGTACAACTCGGCCACAAACCAGATTGTCGTCGCCGATTATGACGGTGGAACCATCAGCATGATTGATGTCGGCCTCGATGAGTACGGAAACGACGGCCCGACCTTTGGCACCACCTACACCATTCCAGTTGGCAAAAACCCGGCCAGCGTCACCGTTCTCAACGACGGAAGCCGCGCCTACACCGCCAACCAGGCAGATGGCACTGTTACCATCGCCAATCTCTCCAGCCACACCGTCGAGAAGACGCTCACCGTCGTTGGCCACCCGCGCACCGTCGCATCCACTCAGAATTCCCTCTATGGCAAGGTCTATACCGCCTCGCCCGACAGCGACTACGTCACCATTCTCGCTACCCTCACCGACCTGGTCGATACCACCGTGCTGGTCCAGGGCAATGTGGTGGATTTGCGCGTAACCACGCAGAGCGGCACAAACGGCAACAGCAACATCGTCAGCCGTATGCCCGGTTACGGACAGCCCTGCAACCTGCCCCCGGCGCTGATGGTTTCAACCTATGGCTCCAACTACACGCTCAAGCAGTGCCAGGCGATCCCGTAATCCGTCTCGGCGCGCATCAAAACACGGAATGTTCTAATGGGCAGCTCCCCGGCAACGGAGTTGCCCTTTTCAACGTTTGCGCCGGTTCTTTTTCGTCACTGCCTTTTAGCCCTGCTCAAGCTGCGCCCTATATCCTCTGACAGAGAGCGCGAACACCATGCCGCCTGCAACAAAAACACGCCTCGATGTTCTGCTCGCCGAGCGCAGCCTTGTGCCCAGCCGCGAACGCGCGCGTGCCTACATCCTCGCCGGTCGCGTGCTCGTCAACGAGCAGAAGGTCGATAAGCCCGGCACCATGGTGGCCCAAGACGCACAACTGCGGCTGCTGGGTGACGACATGCCCTACGTGAGCCGCGGCGGCCTCAAACTGGCCGCGGCGCTTGAGCACTGGAAGATCGCCGTCCAGGGCAGAGCCTGCCTCGACATCGGCACATCCACCGGCGGCTTTACCGACTGCCTGCTCCAGAGCGGCGCTGCGCATGTCACCGACGTTGACACCGGCTTCGGCCAGATCGCCATGAAACTGCGCAACGATCCGCGCGTCCGCCTCATGGAACGCACCAACGCGCGCCTGCTCGAACCCAGATCTCTTGCTTCTGTCCCCCTTGCTCCAACTCAGCCAAGTCCGGAACTAACCCTGCTCGTCATGGACGTTTCCTTCATCTCTGCCACGCTTCTGCTGGGGCCGGTGCTGGCGGCTGCGCCCTCGCTTTCAGAAGCCGTAATTCTGGTCAAGCCCCAGTTCGAAGCCGGGCGCGGGCATATCGGCAAGGGCGGCATCGTCCGCGACCCGGAGGCTCACCAGTTGGCCGTCGACCGCGTCGCCGACTGCGTCCGCGCGCTCGGCTGGCACGTGGTCGAGACCATTCCATCGCCCATCACCGGAGCCGAAGGCAACAAGGAGTTTCTGCTCTATGCGCGGGGGCAGAAAATCAGTATCCCTATAACAGAACCCGTGGAGTGTCTAGGCGTCCCACCCCAACCGCAAAACAACAACGCGACGAAAGTTTGACTATCCCACAAAATATCTCGTCCATTTTCGACCTAACCTCTGGCGATCTGTCTGACTCCGATTATGTAGAACCCTAGGGTCGTTGCCGCTTGCGAAAGGTAATCCCAAATAGGATCAGGCCGAGAAGAACCAACAATGATGCCAGCCCGTAGCGTACTATCCACTCTCCCGAAAGGAGCCCGGACACCGCGAGCAGACGGACCACACCAAAGAGGATCATCGCTATGGCAACCAAGCGGGCAGCGAGCATGATGAATGGAATCAGTTCCAGAAACATATGCGGAAGCACACCGCGTCTGACCATGTGTTCAGTAAGGCTCCGTGAACTGAGTAGGCCAACCGCTACAAGAAGAAAAACTACAAGCACGCCTGAAACCACTAGCTCTGGGAAATACATAGGCTAAAACCCCACGCGATTGATCCGGTTAGCTGAAAGCGGGGCATCAAAAAGTGACCAGATGTAAGTAACCCCGAATAACCAGAAG
>DATKWA010000187.1:0-4444 GCA_035529815.1 Occallatibacter sp.
GGCTCCAGGTAGTAGACCTCGCCATCATACAGATTGACAAAGTCCGGCAGCGCCGCACGAGCGTCTGAAGCACTGATCTGCTGGAATTCGACGCCGGTTTCCTGCATCTGCCGCTCAAGGGAGTCCCATTTCGCGTTGCCGGTTTGACCATTGTCCTTGGCGATCCAGATCGCCCCACAAGCGTCAAACGATGCCGGTACGCCCCACAAGTTATCCAACTCACGCCACTGCTCAGTCGCGATTTTTGCAAGTCTGGCGGCCTCTGGAACGGCGTTGGCCGCGCGCACGATACCTGAATGCCGGGCCGATAGTCCTGAGCCGATAACGCGCTTTTCGAGAATGCAAACCTTGGCCCCAGCGGTGTCAGGCAGCCGTTGCAAGCGCCGACGAACTGAGATCGCGGACGCGCATCCGAGGCACCCGCCGCCTATCACGATCGTATGGAAGTTCTGGGTCATGGTCTCTCTCTCCTGGAAGCTGGGTTTGGGGGCCAGGAACTAGCGTAATAGCTGGCATCTCAGCAGGTCAGGACAGGGGTCTTTCGGAGATAGGTATTGTCTTCGATTTGTTTGATCAGAAAATCGGCAACATCGGCTCGCGAAGCACTTGGCCATATACGCCGCATCGAGTTGTTGCCAGCTTTTCTTTCCGGAAACGATGCCAGTATGACTGCCTCGTTGGAAAGCGTCCTCGCAGGCTGGCTGAACGCTTTGGCCCGGCGTTCATACGTCCGGCCGAAATGTCTGCTGATGGCAGATTGTGTTGATTTAGTCGATGGTCTCGCGAGGCGGACGCCGACGATAGAATAAGGTTTCGCACCACGGGGATTTTTGGAATCAGGATTCACAATCAGTTTGGTCGCGAAACGACATTCTCAGCGATTCAAACAAAGAGCTCACCCGAAGAGTTTTTCAACAAAATCGGCACATCCCGGAAGTGCCGCCCGCCGCGAAGCAAGGCCGCTTACGGCTCCAAAGCGGACTCTGGCAGGCCATCCACCGGCATGTTTATGAGTTCACGGCCTAGTTGCCGAAGATCCCCCCGAAAAGACCCCCTCGACCAAATAAGCCAGGGCGGTTGCGATCCGGTTGAGCGGCTACTTCGGAGCCGGCAGTGACCGCACTGTCTTTCTGCGTCATTTTTGGCTTCGGCCCGGCAGACGGGTTTGGAGGCTTTCGGCCAACTGCGAAAGGCTTCGGCTGAGCAGGAGCCGACGCGGCCGGATCGCGCGGGGGCAGCGCGAGCGCTGCCTCATCGATCCAGCCGCTCGCACTACTCTTCAAGTCCTGGATATGGGCAAAACCTCCCTCGCGGCCAATCACGCGGAACGGCCGACCCGCAGGAAATCCATACAGAACAGGTGCAGAGGCGGACGGACTTGCCAGCACTTCGACGGGCTGCCTGGCGACCAGAATTATGCCCGAGCCCGGTAGCTCGGACTCGGCGTGGTCGTCCGCCTCGCCAGCGGGCGCAGGCTCGCCGATTGTTTCGCCGGTTGGTTCCGCCTGTTCGGTCGGCGCCGTTACAGCATTCTGCGCGGGCGGCGTCGCGGCGGGCGGAGGCGACGGTGCAACCGCAGCCGGCGCGTTCTGCTCCTGTGTGTACCGAGAACTTCATCCGCATTGATTAGCTGAAGGAATCACCTAACGTGATGAGCTGTTTTTGATCCGCTGAAAGGACCCGTGAAGCCACCAGCGGGACGCGCCGCCTGGGGCCCACTCGCCGGCATCCGTGTCGTCGAGGATAAAAACGGGTATCACCGACCTGCCACGGGCGACTGCGGCAATCAGCGCCGGGTTATGTGACAGCCGAAAATCCCGGCTGAACCATAGCAGAGTCACCACGGCAACGGCTCGCCGCGATAATTGAAGAAACGGCCCGAAGCCGCCGGCGTTAGTTTATCGATCACCTCGAGCAGACGATTTGCCGCTTCGGAGGGCGAACGGACTTCGAGTCCTCCTTTTGCGAAGGGCGCCGAGAGCTTGCTGTCGACCGTACCTGGATGCAGCGCCACACAGATTGCCTCAGGTCGCCGCCGCTTCAATTCGATCGCAGCCGTTCGGACAAGCTGATTCAACGCGGCCTTTGAGGCCCTATAGCTGTACCATCCGCCGAGACGGTTATCGCCGATGCTGCCGACCTTGGCCGACAGCGTGGCGAAGACGGATTTGCCCTCGCGTGGCATCAGGGGCAGCAGGTGCTTCATCAGCAGCGCCGGGCCAATGGCATTGATGGCGAAACACTTGGCCATATACGCCGCATCGAGCTGTTGCCAGCTTTTCTCCGGTATGGCGCCGTCGCCGTGCAGGAATCCGGTCGCGTCTAAGATGATGCGCGGAGAGGTGCCGAGACTCGAGATGCGGCGAGCGGCTTCGGCGATGGTTTTCTCACAAGTCAGATCCAAGACTGGTATCTTGGCGCGAGAAAGACCAACTACCTCAGCAAAGCGATCGTCTTCTCGGAGTCGACTCAGCAGGGCGCTACCAACGGCCCCAGAGGCCCCAATTACGACGGCCAGGCCACCCTCCGGAAACGATGCCAGTCTGCTGCTGTGTTGCACGCTTGGTGCCTTTACCTTGGTTTCGGAACATGCAGTTACCTGTGACTAATTAGCTAAATCGCTTGCACCTGGCGTGAATCCAAACCAGGCATATCCCAACGCTGTCGTTCCGCAACGCGCGAATGTCGATGAATCTCGATGGGGCATTCGAACCGCTAGTATTGCCCAGGCGGACAAGCAAAAATGCTACCGGGTTCGCCAACAAATAGCGCCTGAGCGCCAAGCCCGACGACAGTTAAAACGCCAGCGAGCTTCCAATCTAAAGCTAAATGACGGAGCCCTCCCGTTGGATGGCCACCCACGCCTTGATTGCCTTGCCGACCTTAATAGGCAGCACCCTCCAGCACATGATGAAGGGCGTACCATCCTTTTTGAAATTGATTGCCTTGCCTTCAAATCGGCCGCCGGCTTTTAGGGCGCCAGCAAGGCGCTCGATGACTTTCTTGTCTGTACCCGCTCCCTGGAGAATACGCGGGGTCTTTCCGATAACCTCCGATGGATCGTAACCCGTAAGCCTCTTGAAGGCCTTGTTTGCGTATGTGATTTTTCCCTCTAAGGAGGCGTCGGTAATTAGGACCGCATCGAAACTGTTGTCCGCGAGAACCTGAAGAAGCGCCAGGCTTGCTTCTTTACCCCCCAGAACGCTTTCTAACGAGGCAGTCATTTTGGTATCCTTTCAGAGAAGCCGACGTTGGATGAACGTCCGCTGGTTTCCGACGATCTCGCCCACAATAGCTGCGTAAAGGACTTGAAATTCTGTGGCAAATATCCTGATTATTGGCGCCAGTAAGGGAATCGGGCTCGAAGTGGCAAAACGGGCGCTGGCGTGCGGCCACAGAGTGCGCGCATTTGCCCGCTCCACAGACAGCATTACCCTAACTGACCAAAAGCTCGAAGAACTGAACGGAGACGCTCTCAATAAAGAGGACGTCACATCTGCGTTACAGGGCATGGATGCGGTAATTCAGACGCTTGGGATCGCTTTAGGTCCTCAGCTGCTTCTCGGGCCCGTAAGGCTGTTTTCGGAGTCAACGCGGATCCTTGTTTCAGCTATGCAGGCTGCAGGCGTCAAACGGTTGATTAGCGTCACTGGATTTGGTGCCGGCGACAGCTGCGCTAGTATTGGCTTCTTTCAGTACATCCCTTTTCGTCTTTTCCTCGGGCGCGCTTACGACGACAAAGATACTCAGGAATTCATAATTCGAAGGAGCAGCCTCGACTGGGTTATCGTGCGTCCTGGCATTTTAACAAACGGTGCTCGCACCGGGCGCTATCAGGTCCTTGAGGATGCCAAGAGTTGGAGAAACGGCTTTATATCGCGAGCCGATGTTGCAGATTTTCTGGTCAAACAAATCGAAGATAATACCTATCTCCGAAAGACCCCTGTCCTGACCTACTGAGATGCCAACCATTACGCTATCGATGCCGGTCAGGCATCAACGACCCAGCGGCGAAGATCAGTGAAAATGGCTTTGGCCATGCGTGCTGGCCTCCTTAGCCAGCATGCAGGCATTGTCAGAGTAAATTGGCTTGAGCCTCCTGGCGAGGATCCTTAGCCCCCGGCGATGCGCAATCCCTTCCGTTATTTCAATAGCTCGCCTGAGGTGATCCGCCTCACGGTGATGACGTATCTCCGCTATCCCCTGTCGCTGCGTCAGGTGGAAGATTTGCTGTTCGAACGCGGCATCGACATCTGCCACGAGACGGTTGGGTACTGGTGGAACCGGTTCGGTCCGATGTTTGCGACCTTCGCGGCTTCAGCGCGGCTCATCCCGTCATAGACCGCCGCGAGAGCCAGAAGCCGGCGGGTTTGGCGGCTATCCGGGCAACGTTTGGTAACCAGTCGAAGGGTCGCTGCATCAAAATCCGGGCGAAGCGGAACAC
>DATKWA010000188.1:0-12120 GCA_035529815.1 Occallatibacter sp.
TTCCTCCTCGGTTTGTATACTGCGAATAGAGAAAGCGATTCTGTCTAACTCGCAATGTAAAAATAACGTGAGCGCTATATAAAGCCCATCTTGTTTGGATCTATGTCAGGCCTCAGTCTTGAGGAATGAAACAGCTCAGGGCAGAACTATGGACGAAGTGGCGAGGGTTGGTATCAGAGCAGAGTCAAAGCGGACAGACGGTCAAAGCGTTCTGTCATGACCGTGGTCTTCGGGATTCGCTTTTTTACGATTGGAAGAAGCGGATTCGCGAGGGCGAAGCGGCGAAGTTTGTGGAAGTGAAATTGAAGGAGCCGAGCGAGCAACGAAAGTCGTCGCCGGAACGTTATCCAGCAATCGAGATTCGCCTGAGCACGGGGCGCAGCCTTTTGGTAGGGCCTGGATTCGATGCGGGTCATCTGCGTGCCCTGCTGGCAGTGCTGGAGGCGGAAGCATGATCGGTCTGCCGAGCCTGCATGCGTTGGATCATTCGCAGGGTCCGCGCATTTGGCTGGCCATAGAGGCGACGGACATGCGCTGTGGTTTTGATCGGCTCGCGGAGCGAGTGAAATCGGTGATCGGCCAGGACCCTTCCGGGAACAGTCTGTTCGTGTTCCGCTCGCGTCGTGGAGACAGGTTGAAGATTCTGACGTGGGATCGTGACGGATATGTTCTGTGGTACAAGCGTCTTGAGGCGGGAGTTTTCAAGCTGCCTCGATTAGATGCCGGAACGCGTTCGATTGAGCTGCGTGCGAGCGAGCTGGCGATGATCCTTGATGGGATCGATATGTCGAAGTTGAAGCGCGTGCCACGCTATGAACGTACAGCCGGAACCAACAAAAGCAACGTAGAAATGGTTAGTGCGTGAGGTAACTTGCGAGGCTCGACTTACGTCCAATATGTAAGTGAACAGCGAAGCCACTCTTGTTGCTCTGCCCGATGACAGCCAAGCGCTGAAAGCAATGCTGCGCACGCTGATGAACGAGCGCGACGATGAGAAGCAGCGTGCCAACGATCTTTACGTTGAGAATCTGCGGCTTCAGTTGGAACTGGATCGATATCGCAAGTGGTATTACGGTCCTCGCGCCGATCGTCTGCAAACTCCTGGCGATCTGGCGCAGATGCTTCTGACGTTCGCCGAGGAGATGGATCGCAAGCCGGTCAATCCGGACGACGTTCCATCGCGCACAGAACCGGCAGAAGAACTTCGGCGCGTGAAGCGGCGCAAAGGGCGGCGGAATCTTGCCAACTTCGAAAATCTTCCTGTAACTGTCCAGGTCCACGAGTTGAACGCGGCTGAACGTGCCTGCCCCTGTTGCGGCATCGAGCGCAAGGAGATTGGCGCGGACGAAAGCTGGCAGGTGGAATATTTCCCTGGCCATTTCGAACGCATCCACCATCTGCGCAAAAAGTATGCCTGCGAGGGTTGCGAGAGCAATGGCAATAACCCACAGATGGAGACGGCAGCCAAGCCGGAGATGGCAATCGACAAGGGCATGGCCGGACCGGGACTGCTGGCGTACATCGCCACCAGCAAGTTCGCTGATTACCTCCCGCTATACCGTTTGGAGGACATCTTTCAGCGGCAGGGGTTCGAGATCTCGCGGGCAACGCAATCGGTGTGGTGCGGAGACATGGCCGATCTGGCAGAAACACTGTGGGAACTGATGGGGGAACGAGTGCGAGCCTCGCACGTGGTGGCCACCGACGACACGATCATGCCGATGCAGAGTAAGGGAAAGACCACCAATGCACGCATGTGGGTCTATGTCGGCGACGATGACAATCCCTACAATGTGTTCGACTTCACGCTCAACCGTGGCCGCGATGGACCGAAGTATTTTCTGAAAGACTATCGTCATGTTCTGCTTGCAGACGCTTATGGCGGCTACAACGGCGTCGTTGCGGGCAACGAGATCACGCGTGCCGGATGCTGGGCGCACATGAGACGAAAGGTGATCGAGGCGGAGAAGGCCGCTCCCGAGATCGCTCGGGAAGCGATCGAGTTGGTGCGGGCACTCTACGTTGTAGAAAAGCAAGCCAAGGATCTATCCGCAACCGCACGGCTGGAACTGCGCCAGGAAGAGTCGGCGCCGGTGCTGGCGCTCTTGCGTGAGAAGCTTCTTGAGTGGAAACAACAGTTGCTGCCAAAGCATCCCATGGCCGAAGCGGTGAACTACGCGCTGGGCCAGTGGACAGAGCTAAACGTGTTCTGCTCGGATGGTACGGTCAGCATCGACAACAACGTCTCGGAGCGCGAGATGAAGCGCGTCGTTCTCAATCGCAAGAACAGCCTCTTCGTCGGCAATCCGCGCGGCGGCAGAACGGCGGCTATCCTGGCCAGCCTGACCAGCACTTGCCGCCGGCACGATATAGACCCGCAACTGTATCTCACGCAGTTGCTGACGAACTTATCGCAGGTACGCAAAAGCGAACTGCCCAACTGGCTGCCCGACCAGTGGAAACGGATTCAGGGGGCACGCCTGCCTTCGTAGCACCTGTACTTCACATACCGCTCACATTTTTCTGGCCTAAAAACGTCGAGAAACGTCGAAAAACAACGCCATCGTTACTACTTGTGCACTGGATGGCGTCTGTATTGTATTGATTATGAATGGGTTATTTTTTGGCTGCACCATAATCAGTGCAATTGACGGGGAGGGGGGGTGGGGGGTGGGGGCCAGAAGGGCAGGGACTCAAGGGGGCGGGGACGGAATTGGATGGAATGAGGGCGAGCATAGAACCATTGTGCGCCGGTTGGGAGTAATTATCGGCAAAGGGATGAGGCGGGGACTATCGGGTTCGGTGTGATTTTTTGGGGGGTCTGGCTGATCCGAAGTCCCGCTCATCGCAAAGAGCGCGATGAAGGGGGCACAACTTCTCGCGGTGGGTATTGGCTTGCTGGAGGGACCGGGCCGCCTGACACACCTTGCCGGGGTAGATGTTGGCTTGAGGGAGGGTTTTGACCGGACTACCTGCCGGATTGGGAACGGGTTTAGTTGATGGTGAGAGGGATGGTGCTGGTTGCAGTTGTTGAGCCTGAGGTGGCGGTGAGTGTGATGGTGTAGCTTCCGGCGGTGGTGCCGGGAGTGGTGGTGGTGGTGCATGCGGTTCCCTGACTGCCACCGCCGCATGCGGACATGCCGGTTGCGAGAGCGGCGAAGAGGAGCAATATGCCGAGCATGGCTCGCCAATTGCGCCAGCGCGGGGCGATGCCGAAAAGCAGCAGGCAAGCCAGAACCGCGCTGCCTTTGGCGTACCAGGGGATGGGGCGCGGGGCTTGATTGGCGGCGACGCAGGAGGATTGCTGGGTTGCGGTGGTGGAGACTGTGAGCGTGGCCGTGCCATTGCTGGAAGTGATGGTGACAGGGCTGGTGGAACCGAAGCTGAGGGTGGGCGGATGCTGGGCACCGGAGGGGCCGGTGACCGTTGCGCTCAACGTGACGCTGCCAGTGAATCCGTTGACGGGCGTGACGGAGATGGTGGAGGTGTTGGCGGAGGTTGCACCGGGTGTGGAGATGGTGAGGGCAGTGCCGGAGACGGTGAAGGAAGGCGTGAGGTTGGAAGAGGGGAAGTTGTTGAGGAAGACGCCGACGTCGAGGGAGCCGAGGCCGGTGACTTCGTCGTAGCCGGTGGTGAGCAGATAGCCGGGCTGTGTGCCGATTCCGCTGAGGAGGGTAATGCTGTTGTTGCACGTACTGGCTACGGAGACGCTGCAGGAAGTGACGCCGCTGCTGGAGAGGGTTGTGTCGTGAAAGGCGGTGGGCGTGGATGTGGCGAGCGGATAGAGTCGGGGGTTGAGGTTGCCCTGTGCGGAGCCGAGTTTTTGGTCGAGCAGCGCGGTGACGCCGGCCATGCCGGGAGCGGCGGCGGAGGTGCCGGAGAAGACGACGAAGGTGAGATTGCCTCCTGAGGGGACGCAACTGCTGTTGAGCGCGGCCATGCAGCCGAAGTAGCCATCGTGTGCGGAGGCGGAGAAGGCGACGTCGGGGGTGTATCGGCCGGCGCGGGCCGAGGGAACGCCGGTGCCTGTTTGCCAGGAGGGGGTGGCGACGTAAGAGCTGACGCCTCCGCCGGTGGCAGCGACGGAGATGATGGAGGACTCGTTCCATGCGCCCTCGGGGATGTAACTGAGAGCCGAGAGGTAGTCCGCGGTGTTGGTGGATGACCAGTAGGTTGAGGGGCTGGCTGTGTCTGCGAACTGGGTGCCACCGACGCAAGTGGCATAGCTTGAAGAGCAGATGTAATTGGGGCTGATTGCTAGGGGGCTGGAAGGCGGCGGGGAAAAGGCTGTATCGCAACCGGCAGCGCCGGAGTCGCCGGAGGAGACAAAGACGGAGATACCCTCGGCCACGGCGGTTTGGAAGAGTGTGTTCCAGAAGGCGACGCCGGCTGAACCGGCACCTGACTCGCAGGCTCCGAAGCTGATGGACATGACCTGCACGACGGGCGAGGTGTTGACGAGGTATTGCGCGTCTGCGCCGATGCCGTCGTTGGCGCCGGAGGCGGAGGAGACGACGAGCAGGAGATTTGCGCCGGGAGCAACGCTACCGGCGCGCGTGACATCGAGGGTTGCTTCTGACTGGCCGGAGAGCGCGGAGCTGGAGCCGGAGCCGGAGGGGGGAGCGGTGAGGGCGGGGCCGGGGTCGATGCCTCCGTAAGCGGTGGGAACCACCTCGATGGGATCTGCAAATGTGACTCCGGTTTTGCTTTTGAAGTTGTCGAAGTCAGCAGCATTGGTGCGGGACCAGCCGACGATACCGATGGTGATGCCCGCGCCGGTATAGCTGGCGGGGACGTCGTAAATGGTGTCGAAGTCGCCGGGGCCGATGTAGTGCGATCCGTTGGAGGTTGTGACCTGGGGCGAGCCTTGGGTGACGGTGGTGACGTGGTGCGTGGGGCTCTCGTTGATGGTGTAGAGGCCGCGGATGGCTTTGATGGCGGGGGTGAGAGCGGCGGGGAGCATGGGGTTGGAGTCGACGGAGAGGCGCTGCTGGCCGTTGACGTTGTAGGTGCGCATCTGGGTTTGGAAGGCGCGGCCGACGTCGGAGGCGGTGCCGCTGAAGCCGATGAAGACGCGGCTGGGTGCGACCCACGTGACGTGGAGGCCCTGAGACTGGAGCCAGGCGGTGATGGTTGCAAGGTCGTCGTCGGAGAGTCCGAAGCGGTCGCCGACTTCTGCGGGGGTGAGCCAGTGATGGTAGTCGGGCGAGGCGGGGTTTTGCTGGTCGGCGATGAACTGCTGGAACGCCTGCTCCTGCTGGGCGGAGCGGGCGAGGACGAGGGTGAGTTGATTGAGGGCGAGATCGGCGGGGGCGAGACCAGTGCTGTTAGCGGGGTTGGCCCAGAGGGGATGATGATTGGGCAGCGCCTGAAGGCGCGAAGTGTCAACGGCCTGCGTGATGCGGTTGACGGGCTGGGCTGCGAGCGGGGGGCCGGCGAGGGCCATTGCGGCGAGAACGAAGGATGCGGCGACAAGATGGGGCTGGCGGCGGAAGGCGCGGGAATTTGCGCAGGCGGACGAACGGAAAAAGCTGGAAAAGCCGCTTACTTGCAATGGCATAGGTTGTCTTTCAGCGCATTAGAATACTTTTTCGTGAATATAGGGTATTTTCTGCTCTTTAGGGGGATTGTTCAATACCGCCGAGGGGTGAGGCGGTAACCGGACAGGTGCGAACGCGAGGGAGAAAATTCGCTTGCAAATCGCAAGATAAATCGGGAAGAATAGCGGGACGGCGTTCCCCAGGGTCCGGGCCGATGAGCCCGAAGCGCCGACGATGGCTGAGCCGCTGAAGCGGCGGCGGCGAGGAGGTTAAGGGCATGAGCAGTGTGCGTGTGCTGGTGGGGACGCGGAAGGGCGCGTTCATTCTGAGTGCGGACGGGAAGCGGACGGACTGGAAGGTGGAAGGGCCGTTCTTTGCGGGGTGGGAGATTTACCACCTGAAGGGGTCGACGGTTGACCCGAATCGGATTTATGCGTCGCAGTCGAGCAGTTGGTCGGGACAGGTGATGCAGCGGTCGGACGACGGCGGGGCGACGTGGAACCCGGTGGATAACAAGTTTGCGTATGCGGGAGTGCCGGGGACGCATCAGTGGTACGACGGGACGGCGCATCCGTGGGAGTTCAAGCGGGTGTGGCACGTGGAGCCGTCGCTGACGGATGCGGATACGGTGTTTGCGGGCGTGGAGGATGCGGCGCTTTTCAAGTCGGCGGATGGCGGCGCGACGTGGGAGGAATTGAAGGGACTGCGTGAGCACGGGACGGGGCCGAAGTGGCAGCCGGGCGCGGGCGGGATGTGTTTGCATACGGTGATTCTGGACCCGAGCAATGCGGCGCGGATGTATATCGCGATCTCGGCGGCTGGGGCGTTTAGAACGGATGACGGCGGCAAGACGTGGAAGGCGATTAACCAGGGGCTGCGGTCGCAGTATATTCCCGATCCGACGGCGGAAGTGGGCCACTGCGTGCACCATGTGGCGATGCACAAGGCGCGACCGGATGTGCTGTTTATGCAGAAGCACTGGGACGTGATGCGGAGCGACAACGCGGGGGATAGCTGGCATGAGGTAAGCGGAAATCTGCCGACGGATTTTGGGTTTGTGATCGATGTGCACGCGCATGAGCCGGAGACGGTGTTTGTGGTGCCGATTAAAAGCGATTCGGAGCACTTTGTGCCGGAGGGGAAGCTGCGGGTGTATCGCAGCAAGACGGGCGGCAATGAGTGGGAGGCGCTGGAAAAGGGGCTGCCGCAGAAGGATTGCTATGTGAACGTGCTGCGGGATGCGATGGCGGTGGACTCGCTGGATAAATGCGGCGTGTACTTCGGGACGAGCGGCGGGCAGGTGTACGGGTCGGCGGATGGGGGCGACAGCTGGATGCCGATTGTGCGGGATTTGCCGGCGGTGTTGTCGGTTGAGGTGCAGACGCTGGCATGACGGAAGGCGTGCAGATGATTCGCGTGGCGCTGCCGTTTCATTTGCGGACGCTGGCGAAGATTGAGGGTGCGGAGGTGCGGCTGGAGGTGGCTGCGCCGGTGACGGCGGGGCGGGTTCTGGATGCGCTTGAGGCGCGGTACCCGATGCTGGGCGGGACGATTCGCGAGCATGGAACGGGGAAGCGGAGAGCGTTTATGCGCATCTTTGCGTGCGAAGAGGATTGGTCGCATGAGTCGCTGGATGCGGAGTTGCCAGAGGGGGTGGCTGCGGGACGCGAGCCGTTGCTGATTTTGGGGGCGATTGCGGGCGGGTAAGGGCAGGACACCCGCGTGCGCGGGATATGCTATCAGTGGATGATGGGTGTCTGCTGAATGAATGTTCTGGATTTTTCGCTGGCGCTGTTCGTGACGTCGCTGCTGGCGGGGTTTCTTGGCGCGCTGACGGGGCTGGGCGGGGGCGTGGTGATTGTTCCGGCGCTCTGCCTGCTGTTCAAAGTGGATCTGCACTATGCGCTGGGCGCTTCGCTGATTTCAGTGATTGCAACTTCTTCGGGGGCGGCGGCTGCGTACGTGCGCGAAGGGTTCTCGAATATTCGCATCGGGATGTTTCTTGAAGTGGCGACGACGCTCGGCGCTCTGCTGGGTGCATATCTTACGGCAAAAGTTTCTGGTAACTGGATCGGCGTGATCTTCGGGCTGGTGCTACTTTATTCGGCGTGGATGTCTGTGCACAAGCTTTACGATCACCCGCGAAGCAGTAAGGCTGATCCCCTGGCGTTGCGGCTGAATCTGCGCGGTAGCTATCCGGTGGACGGCCGGGAGGAAGCGTATGTTGCCGAGCACGTGCCGGCGGCTTTCGGGATGATGTTCGGGGCGGGAACGCTGTCGGGGCTTCTGGGTATAGGATCGGGCGCGGTGAAGGTGCTGGCGATGGATGAGGCGATGAAGCTTCCGTTCAAGGTTTCTACGACAACCAGCAACTTTATGATCGGTGTGACGGCGGCGGCCAGCGCGGGGATTTACCTGAGCCACGGCTACATTCTTCCCTCGTTGGTGATGCCGGTGATGCTGGGGGTTCTTGTGGGGTCGCTGATTGGATCGCGCACGCTGACGCATGCGCCGGTGAAGACGATTCGCATGGCGTTTGTTGTTGTTGTGGTGGCACTGGGCGTGGAGATGATCTACAACGGCATGACGGGGAGGCTGTGAATGGAGCAGGAGAGAGAGCACGGCCTGGAACAGGCGATGGGGCGGATGTTGCAGATTGGCGTGATGGTGGCGGCGCTGGTTGTACTGGCTGGAGGGGCTTTGTACTTGCTGCAATTTGGCGGGTCGAAGCCGGACTATGGACATTTCGAGGGCGCTCCGGCGGCGGTTTCGACGGTGAGCGGGATTGTGGGCGGCGCGCTTCACATGGACGCGCGCAGCTTGATTGGATTCGGGATTCTGCTGCTGATTGCGACGCCGATTTGCCGGGTGATCTTCGGGGTGGTCGGGTTTGCGATGCTGCGGGACAAGCTGTATACGGCCGTGAGTGCGGTTGTGCTGATTATTTTGTTGTACAGCTTTGTTGCGAGGCGATGAGGGGGTTGAGGAGTCCCGGGTCTTACCATGGCGATTCTTCGACAAACACGGGACAAACTCTGAGGCATCCTGCTGCGGGGACTCGCTCTTTGTTTGGGGACGGCTATCTATGTCTCGCAAGCGAGACAAGAGACACGCAATCGCCGCCCAGAGCGTGGATGCGCGCTGAACTACTCCCAGGAGCTATTGTGCACGGTTGTGTGGCGACCCTGGAAAGCGTGCATGCGCTCTCGAGGGTAGGTACGCCATTCGTCGCGCCCGGAGAAAGAGGATTGGTCCAAGCTTTCCCGGTTCGACTGGTCCTGTTCGAAGTTTGAGTAAAAGTAATTGAGAAACGGGGCCGATTTTCTTCTTTTGCGGATATCGAGGATTGCGGCCAGAACGAGGATGCCGGCCAGAGCAAGGACAACGATTCCCGCAAAGAACTGGAGGTTCGACAGATGGGGTTGCATGGCGATCTCCTGAACTCCTTGTGCGCCAAACGAAAAGGGCGGGGACGCGCGGGGAGTAATCAAAGTATCACCCGAATAGACGCCGCACGGTGGCCTACGAGAGCCGCAGCCGGGGAATGGGAACCAAGATGCTAATGGGGGCTGCCTGCCTCAATACTCGTCTTTGCCTGGCCGGAGCATGAGGTCTTTGATGGCTTCGCGGGGATCTTTTCCTTCATTCAGAATCAGTTGCATCTGTTCGGTGATGGGCATCTCGACGCCGTGCTGGCGGGCGAGGCCTAGAGCGGCGTGGGTGGTGAGGACGCCTTCTGCGACCTTGCCGCCGAGCGAGGTGAGGATCTCCTGGAGTTTGCGGCCCTGGCCCAGGGCTTCTCCTACGGTGCGGTTGCGGCTGAGGGAACCGGTGCAGGTGAGCACGAGGTCGCCGACGCCGGAGAGTCCGGCGAGGGTTTCGCGGCGGCCACCGCAGGCAACGGCGAGGCGGGTGATTTCTGCGATGCCGCGGGTCATGAGGGCGGCGGCGGAGTTGTATCCGAGGCCTGCGCCGGCGGCGACTCCGGCGGCGATGGCGATGACGTTTTTGAGCGCGCCGCCGAGTTCGACGCCGATGACGTCGGTGGTGGTGTAGAGGCGGAGAGATTCGGAGGAGAACTCCTGCTGGACGCGGGCGGCGATAGCGGGGTCGAGGAAGGCGACAGTGATCGCGGTGGGCTGTGCCTGAGCGACCTCCAGAGCGAAGCTGGGGCCGGAGAAAGCGCCGACGGGAACAGGCGAATTATCGAAGACCAGAGGCGCGGGGGAGATTCCCGAAGAACTGACTTCGGGAGCTCCTCCTTCAACGAAAACCTCGAGGTTGGTGTCAGGATTGGAGCTTAAAAGCGTGTTGTCATCCCCGTCGGAGACCATGGACTGGGCTTCTGTTTCCCCGAGGCACTCGGCGATGACGTGGGTCATACGGAGGTAGGTGCGGTCTTCAACTCCCTTGGTGGCGGAGACGACGATCTGGCCGGGGTGCAGGTGCGGGCGCAGCCGGGCGATGGTGGGACGGAGGAAGCCGGAAGGGATGACGGAGACGACGAATTCGGCGTTGGCGACCAGGGCGTCGTCGGCTGTGACATGGAGGTCGGCGGACAGGGGAAAGCCTGGGAGAAACAGAGTGTTCTCGCCGGCGGCGACGATCTGGCTGACTTCGTCGCGCGAGTGCGACCAGAGGGTAATCTGATGGCCTCCGCGGCGGTGAAGCGAGAGTGCGATGGCGGTTCCCCATGCTCCGGAACCGAGTACGGCGATGCGGCTCATGCAATTTTCCTGGCGCTGAAGCGGGATTCCGTGCCGGCGATCAAGCGACGGATGTTCTGGTGATGTTTGACGATGATGAGGAATGCGACGGCGCACTGGACGGCGATGAAGAAGGGGGTTGGATGCGGGCCGACACTCTGAATGTGGTGGAAGTACCAGGCGAAGGCGGGGAAACTGGCGGCACCGAGGATGGAAGCGAGCGAGACATAGCGGCTGAGGACCAGCACGATGATAAAGAGAGAGATGGCCGCCAAGGCAGCCCAGGGCGCGGAGACGAGGAAGACGCCGAAGCCGGTTGCGACGCCCTTGCCCCCGCAAAAGCGGAGCCAGACGGGGAACATGTGGCCGAGTACGGCGGCGAGAGCGGCGAGAGCCTGGGCGGAACGGAACGGAGTGGCGGGCAGGAGCAGAGCGCCGAGAAATCCACCGAGCCAGACGGCGGAGCTGCCTTTGAGCACATCGAGGAAGAACGTGGCTGCGCCGAGGCCCTTGCCGCCGCGCCAAACATTGGTTGCGCCGATGTTGCCGCTGCCCACTGAGCGGATGTCCTGATGACGGAAGATGCGCACGAGCAGGTATCCGGTGGGGATGGACCCAAGCAAATAAGCGGCAGCCGCGATGAGAACGATTCCGAGAAGCATGACGATTGAGAGTTTAGCAGGTGAGGCGGGGGGGCGATCGATTCAGGACTGGTGGAAGGGATTGGAGAGCGGCTTTTGCCTGATGCGACGGGCGGCGATTCTGGCGCGATTGGCCAGGTTTCGGTTAGAGATGCGTGATGGCCATGCGGGCGGAGCGGACTTCTGCGGCCAGGACTTGCAGGACTTTGATCAATAGCTGTGGTTGAGACTGAATGAGGGCATTGAAGTCGTTGAGAGCAATAAAGCTGACCTGCGAGCCGCAGCGGGCAGTGGCGGAGAGCGAGAAGGGTTGGTTGCCGATCAGGCTAGGCAGGCCTAATACGGAACCGGCGGTTGTCTGGGCCGACATCAAGGGCTCCCCGCCCTCACCGTTCATGGAGATTGTCGCTTCCCCGTTAGCGAGGATATACATGCCAGCGGGAGCGTCTCCCTGGCGGAAAAGGACCCGGTCTTCGTCACAGACGATGGGAGTAGCGCGTTTCTGGAGTTCCTGAAACAGTTCGGGGTCGGCAAGGAACGCGGACGGATCGAGTTGCATGTGCGGGCCTTTCTGTGGAACAGAGCCAGTTGAGTTCTTTGGAGGAGTACGTGGCTCATGATTGCATCATGGAAAGGCAGCTATTTGTGATGTGCATCACCTATTTCTGGTTAACATTAAGCGCGTTGAAAACACGCGGCTTGCACTGATGGACGGCGGGGCGGGTTTGCTGGATGGGGAAGGCCTACGCTATGGGTCGTGACCAGCGCTAAGGCTTTGCGGTCTGCTGGCGGGCTAATTCGGTCTTGAATGCCTGTTCGCGGTTGGCGATGTAGGCTTTGTAGCCGGTGGGATCGATGAACGCGTTGCGGTCTCCGGCCTTCCAGCGGGGGTACTTGGCGGTGAGGTCGAAGTAGGCTCCATGCGCGCCGAGAAAGATGTCGCAGGGCAGGGACTTGAGGACGGCGAAGCCGTGGGCGTAGTCCTGCGCGATGTGCGGGTAGGCTTTGTTGCCGACGAGTTTGTAGCCTGGATTGACGTTGGGGCTGCCGACGATGACGACATGCAGAAGGCGCTTGCCCTCGGTTTCGTCCAGAGTCCAGGTGGTGGTGCCCTTGGTGTGTCCGGGGGTGAGGTGTGCCGTGAGAACAGTGCCACCGAGGCTCACCGTACTTCCGTCGTGCAGGACGCGATCGACATGCGTGGGAGGAAAGTGCATGTTCGGCTGCGCGGCG
>DATKWA010000189.1:0-33836 GCA_035529815.1 Occallatibacter sp.
CAGTGAATGGCAACACTCGCTACTGACCTGCCTTGCTCGGCTTTGGTCAGACGGGATTTGCACCCGCTAGGCTGGATCAAGAGGTTTCACTTTCTCATCGTCAGTTCCCCCTCTTCCGAGCTTTTCCCAACGCGACGAAGAAGGGATCAACGACAACCTCGCGGTTGCGTTCAATCCGGCTACGAGCGTTATGACCGTGACCCAGCCGGGCGGCGGCCATTGCGATGAGGTATTCAACGCCCTCAACCCAAACTATATTGTGTGGGATGCGTTCGATCCGAGCGACTCTAGTCAGACGCGGGAAAAGCTCGTGCGACTGACTATGGTCTCAATGTCCGGCAAGACCGCGAGAACCTGCTACGACAAGGCCAATCAGATCGATACAACTGTTCCTTCGAACCGCGTCCGGCTACTATTTTCATTTTCAAAGGCGGAACAGGTGACGAACTTCGAGGAGAACATGACCAAGGCCGTCCAGAAGTTGATCGTGTTCACGGGTGGGGCTCCGGTGCAGACCCTCTTTTAGAGCAGCTGCAGGAGAATCTTTCGCAGGGTAGCAGCGATCAAGAAGGGCGGACCGCCCCTCGGCAAAGCGAGAGGCGGCACCGCTTACTTTGGTTGGAACTACTCGGCCGAAGCTTCTTCCGCAGCGGGCGAGGCGGCTTCAGCATTCTCTTCCTCAACTGCATCGGCAACGACCTTGACCTTCACCTGCGCGGTGACTTCGCGGTGAAGCTTGACGCCTACACTGAATTCGCCCACGCTCTTAAGTGGCTCGCGAAGTTGAATCTTGCGGCGATCGATCTCAAAGCCGTTCGAGGCCAACTCTGCGGCAATATCGGCCGAGGTTACCGAGCCGAACAGGTGTCCCGCTTCACCCGACTTGCGAGTAAAACTGAGCACGACGGGCTCGAGCTTAGCGACCAGCACCTCGGCGACGGCTTTCTCGCTAGCCGAACGGCGGGCGGCGGCGGACTTCATCTGATCGATGACGGCCTTGTTAGCCGCAGTCGCCTGCATGGCGAGCTTGCGGGGCAGCAGAAAGTTGCGGCCGTAGCCGTCTGCAACCTTCACCACGTCTCCGCGATGCCCCAGATTGTCTACATCTTCCTTCAGAATAACTTCCATGTGAAACTCTCCAATGCTTCTGGCGGGCTCCGGTTGAGCGGCGCGCCGCGTGTTTCTTGACTCTGGCTGCGAACTTGCCCGCAGGAGCTAATGCCCTGCCCAATATTGAAGCGCTTGCGGCACCACTGAAGCCGTGCCCCAATTCAAAACAGCATTCTTCCGCAACCAGCTAAAGCCAGCACCCGTCAAAATCGCGGCCAATTGCGCCTTTTCCGGAACATCGATAACCGGCACAGTGCGCTTGCCTCGAGTGAATCGCTCCGCTCCTAGTGCCGCGTGGCAAATGGCAGCAGTGCGATGTTCCGTGCCTGCTTGATGGCGCGAGTCAGGCGGCGCTGGTGCGTGGTGCAAACGCCGGTCAGCCGCCGCGGCACAATCTTGCCACGTTCGGCCACAAATCCCTGCAGCAGGCGAACGTCGCGGTAAGGGATCGCATCGATCTTCTCAGTGCAGAACTTGCAAACCTTCTTGCGGCGGAAGAACTTGCCGCGTCCGCCGGGTCCGCCTGAGGGACGTCCACCCGCGGGACGGCCGCCCGTGCGGGGGCCTGAACTCGAACCTGAACCAGAACTCGAACTCGGACCTGAGCTCGAATTCGGACCTGAGCCAGAACCAGACTCGGCCGCTTGCGGTGCTGCTACGCCCGCTTCGGGCGCCTTTGCTTGAGTCTCATCAGACATAGTGTTTCCTCTTTTACTCTCTTCGTTTCCGCCGGACGCCTCAACGGCACAGCGGTGCAACAATTCGGGCCACAAACGCCCCGATCAATCCGGGTCCGCAGCGGCAATGGACGGCTACGCCGCTAGACCGTGACCTGAACCGGTTCTGCGGCTTGCGCCGCGGCGGGCACGGCTGCAGGGGTTGCAGCAGGCGCGGCAACTGGTTCCGCACTCACTTTGCGACGGACACCGCGCAGGGCCTTTACCTTGGCCAGGCGCTTCTCCTCCTCGTCGATGCGGACCGTGATGAACTTGATCACCGGTTCGGTCACGCGCAGGCGGCGCTCAAGCTCGAGCACACCAGCGCCATCGGCTTCGATGGTAAGCAGAACGTAATTGCCGTCGTTGAACTTGCGCACCATGTAGGCAAGCTTGCGCCGGCCCATCTTTTCGACAGTCTTCACTGTTCCACCGCCCGAGGTGACGGTGGTGCTAAACCCGGCAATCAGCTTGTCGGTATCCTCTTCGGTCACATCAGGCCGAACAATAAACATAACCTCATACACACGGGACATCTGCATTCCTTTTCCGCCGGAGCAGTCGCTCCAGCTAGCAGTTCACAGTTCGTAGTTCAAAGCCACTGTGCCCTGCCTCTTACTCGTCCGCCGGTGGCGTTTCGCTCCGGCGGTTGAACTCGTTCATCGCGGCTGCCGGTCCTAGTTCGACAATGCGCCGCGTAGCCGTGGCCACCCGGTCAAGCACCTCGTCCAGAACCGCCAAATCCGCCTTGCGCATCGGCGAGAGCAGATAGTCCCTGCCCGGACGCCTTCCGCCCCCGGCGGCAATTGCTTCAGGTGGCAAGTCAAGCCCTACGCCAATGCGCAGGCGCAACCACTCCTGAGTGCCCAGGGCGCCGGTAATGCTGCGGGCTCCGTTGTGCCCGGCGGGCGAACCGCGCTCCCTGATCTTGAAGGTCCCCAACGTCAGGTCCAGCTCGTCGTAGATCACGAGAAGATCCTGGGCCGGGTCCGCTTCAAATTCCTGAACCAGAGCGGCCACTGCAAGCCCGCTCAGATTCATAAAAGTCTCCGGCTTGGCCAGAACCACCGCCCGCCCTGCCATACGGCATGTTGCGGTAACGGCCCGGCAGCGCCGGTTTTGGACCACAACCCCTTCCTGCTGGGCGATGCGGTCAATAGCCATGAACCCTGCGTTGTGCGGGGTCCACTGATACTCCGGCCCCGGATTGCCCAATCCCACAATCAGGAAAGGGCTCGTCCGGTCACGGAACTCGCTTTCTCCGGCCAAGGCTTACTTCTTAGCCCCGGCGTCGGCTTTCTTCGCTCCAGCCTCAGGCTCCGTCTTGCCCTTCTTGGCAACTTCGGGCTCGCTTCCGGCCGCTGCGGCAGTCGCTGCTGCTTCAGTCTCAGCTGCCGTCGGCGCTTCCTCGCGGATCGAAACCACGTGCGCTACCGTCGCATCTGCGGCATTGAGGAACTTGATCTGATCCGAGTGCGGAAGATCGCTGATACGCAGCACTCCGTGCAGCCCCAAACCGCTCACGTCGATGTCAATGTGGCTGGGAATGTCGGCCGGCAAGCACTCGATTTCAACTTCACGCATCACCTGGTCCAGAATCCCGCCAGAGGTCTTCACGCCCATCGGAATGCCCAGCAGCTTGACGCGCACCTTCACGCGCAGAACCTTGTCCAGGGCGATCCACTTCAGATCGATATGAATCAGGTTGTCATTAATTGGCTCGCGCTGCCAATCGGCGATCATGGCCTTGGCTGCGGCCTGGCCGGCTACTTCAACATCGAAGATCGTATTATGGCCGGTTTCGGAATACAGTATCCGGGAAATCTGTTTGGGCTCCACCTCGACGGCAATCGGGTCACGCCCTGCGCCATACAGTACGGCGGGGATCTTGCCCGCGACGCGGACGCGGCGCGCGGCATTCTTGGTGAACTTGCCCTCACGGGGCTTGGCTACGACTACTTCTGGCATTACGGTCTCTCGTTTCCTGGTTTCGGGCACGGTACAGCTAAATGTCCGCTCCCTTTGTTGTCGCCATGCACCAGGCTTAAGGTGTTAGTGATCGGAAGTACTACCTGCGAATCACGTTTACCGTCTGCCTATTGCCGGCTAATCGTTGTCGTTGCGGGTCACTGATCCCTGAAACCTGATCCCTGACCCCTGCTTAGTTGAACAGCGAACTGACGCTGGTCTCCAGGTGAATGTTCTCAATGGCCGTGCCCAGCAGGCCGGCGATCGAGAGCACTTTGATCTTCGATAACTTCTGTGCTGCCTCGCGCAATGGAATAGTGTCGGTCACAACCAACTGCTCCAGGCGCGATGAGGCGATGCGGTCAATGGCCGGGCCTGAAAGCACGGCATGGCTGGCACAGGCGTAAACAGCCGTTGCGCCCGAGGCATAAAGAGCATCCACCGTCTTCACAAGCGTACCGGCTGTGTCGATGATGTCGTCAATGATGAGGCAGGTCTTGCCGTTCACGTCGCCCACAACGTTCATCACTTCGGCCACGTTGATGTCGGTGCGGCGCTTGTCCACAATCGCCAGCGGCGCACCAATCTTCTGCGCAAAAAAACGGGCCCGCTCCACGCCGCCCGCGTCGGGCGAAACCACCGTCAGGTTGGGCAGCTTGAGCTGGTTGAAATAGCTCACCAGCACCGGGCTGGCAAAGATGTGATCGACGGGAATATTGAAGAATCCCTGAATCTGGGCAGCGTGCAGGTCCACAAAAAGAGCGCGATTGGCGCCTGCCGTCGTCAGCAGATCAGCAATCAGCTTGGCGCTGATGGCTACGCGCGGGCGGTCTTTGCGATCCTGGCGTGCGTACCCATAGTAGGGCACCACCACCGTGATTCTGGCCGCCGAGGCCCGCTTGAGCGCGTCAATCATCACCAAAAGCTCCACCAGATGCTGGTCCACCGGATAGCAGGTAGGCTGCACCACAAACACATCCACTCCGCGCACGTTCTCGAGGAGCTGAAAGTACACTTCGCCGTCGGCAAAGCGCTGCATCTTGGCCTCGCCCACCGGAACCCCGATGTGGCGGGCAATCTCTTCGGCCAGCGGTTTGTTGGCCGTGCCGCTGAACAGCTTGAAGCGCTTGTCTTCGCTCAGGTTGCGGGCCTTCTTGCGCTCGGCGGCCGGCTTGGCTTCCTTGCCCTTGGTACCGTCCTGCGCAACACCCTTCTGAGGTTCCTTCTGCCCGGACTCCTTGCCCGCGCCGTCACGCGAGGCGTTTGGTCCGTCTTCAGGGTTTCTGTCTTCCGCTGTCACCGTCACCGTCAGTGTTCCCGCTTCCATTTCCGACTACCTCCAAGCTGGTTGGCTTTGGCTGTTCTTCGGGTACCGCAAAAAACTTGGCTGGGCGACCAGGATTCGAACCTGGACAAGTGCCTCCAAAGGGCACTGTCCTACCATTAGACGATCGCCCAAACTCAGCAGCCGTCCGCGAGTCTCTCCCGCAAACCCGACTACTGTCAATGCAAAAGCATCTCGCGCCAGTAGGGCTCTCGGGGCAGGGTTCGTGTCAGGGTGCTTTGCACATTTACCCCTTGAACCTGTTTCGTCAGCCGGACTTGAGCTGCTTCCGCATCCCCACGGGTCAGGTACAACCCGTAGAGCGCCGAACCGGACCCTGAAAGCGAGGCATACAGAGCTGCCTCCGGGGTGCCCGAAGCCGCAAGAAGACGCTTGATTTCTGCAAGGGAAGGATGCTGGGTAAACACGACCCGTTCAAAGTCGTTCTGGATCCAGCTACTGATCCCGGTGCGGACAAGCGCGGACTCTTGTGGTCCGGCCAGGTCCTCTCGACGTGAGAGGACACCGGAGGAGCCTGCTCCCCGCCCGCCCTGCGGAATTCCCCCCGCAAAAGCGCTGGCATAGGCGCGGCTCAACTTGTTTAGTTTATCTGTACTTGCCTCAGCGGTCAAACCCTCGGCCACACACAGCGCATCCCAGTCCCGAAAAGCCTGGGCTGTCGAGACGCCCAGCTCCGGCGTGGCCACCAAGCACCACACCGCCTCAATGTCCGGCAGCGGATAAACTTCCTGCCCCCGGTCCAGCCCCAGAACCGTCCCGCCGATCAGGAAAAGCGGCACATCCGACCCCACCCAGGCCGCAATTTCCAACCGTTGGGTGCCCCAGGTCTCGCTTTTGAGACCTGGGACCCCAGGAACCCCATCTCCAATCCCCAGCTCTGCTTCCAGCCCCACCAGCGCCGCCACCGCGTTGGCCGAACCCGCGCCCAACCCTCCCTGCACTGGCAACCGCTTCTCAATATGAATCTCAACTTCCGCAGTACGACCAAGCGTCTTCAGCGCCCGCTCGACCATCTTCCACGCCGTGTTGCGGTCATCGCCAGGCACACGACGGTCGTTTGAAGTCAGCCGTATCGCAGTTGCGGCCGCGGGCTTAGCCGTTACCGTCACAATGTCGTAGAGCGCAAGCGTCTGGTAAACGGTCGTCAGCGCGTGGAATCCATCCGGACGCGGCGCGCCGATACCGAGGCCAAGGTTGATCTTCGCGTGTGAACGGACGGCGGTAGACATACCGGTTCATTGTAGGCCCTGATCCATTGAGAGCGAGAACCAGAATGCCGGCGCTTCCAACGCGAAGCCGCGCGGCCATGCCGCCAAAATCCCTGTCAAAACAGGGAACTTCCAGAGTAAACTTTGCGTAGAATCCTGGGAACGAATGCGGGAGCTACCATGCACTTCCTGATTTTTCTGATTGCGCTCTACTTCCTGCCGGCCATCGTTGCGGCGGCGCGGCACACGCATAACGCCACAGCAATCCTCCTGCTAAACCTCTTCTTCGGCTGGACCGTGATTGGCTGGTGCGTCGCGCTCCTCATGGCGATTTGCTCGGCCCCCTATTACCTCTACTACTATCGCCGCGGATGGTGAGAATAGGCGCCGCGTCGCCCAAATCGGGCTGGGCTCTGCGCGACTGGTTCGCTGGCGCCACGCTGTTTCTTCTCACCGCCGCGGTCGTTCTCTGGCAAAACGCGCATGTAGCCGTCCTCTGGGACCTCAGCTACACTCTCGACAGCGCCACGCGCATCGCCCTCGGCCAACTCCCTTATCGCGATTTCCCCTTCGCCCACGCGCCTCTCACATTTCTCATTCAGGCAGCCATCATTCGCCTCACTGGCCGCGTCTTCTTTCACCACATACTCTACGCGGCCGTCATCGGCGGCCTGGGCACGGTCCTCACCTGGCGCATCGTCCTACGCACCCTTCAGGAGCGCGTAACTCACGCATGGACCATCGCACTCATCCTCGCCGCTCCGCTCACAGTCTTAGGAATCTATTGCATCCTCCCTTTTCCCTCCTACGACTGTGACTGCGCATTCTCGATCCTCGTCGCCATCTGGCTCTTGCAGGGGCTTGCCGCAACTCCAGAAATCCGCTCGACAAAGCAGAGCATCGCCCGCGGCTTTGCGTCTGGAGCAGCCATTTGCCTGCCCGTCTTCTTCAAGCAAAATATCGGCCTCCCGTTTGTGGCAGTCTGCCTTGCCCTGGTGCTTCTCTCGCTCGCCGCGCCCCTCATCTTCCGCCACCGGCGAGCCTCGGTCCCGCGCGCAGCCTTGTTCGCCGTCCTCGCCGGAGCCACCACAACCCTCGCCCTCGCCGCACTCTTGATTCAAGGCACCGTCGGCATCGGAAACTACATCCACTGGACCATCCAGTTCGCTGCCCAGCGCCGCCTTCCCGGCCTCCACGACATGCTCGCCGTCTACCGCGATCCCACCCTGCTCTGGACGCTACCCTGCGCTGCAATAGCCCTGTTCTTGCTGCGCAGCCCGCTGGCCAAAGCGCGATCGGCACAGGTTGCGGCCCTCGGTCTTCTCGCCGCCCCCTTCCTTTTCACCCTCTGCTCTCTGTTCCTCTACGACGACGCCGACGAGCGCGGAGACAGCCTCCTCGCCTTGTGGCCGCTCCTGCTCATCCTCGCAGCCGCCATGGCCCTGTTCAACCTCTTCAAGCTTCGCCGCCAACTGAATCTTCGCGCCCTGCTGCCTATTATTCTTCTCGTTGCCATCAACGGAACCCTGATGTCTCAACAGCTCTGGGGATCCACCTACGCCATCTGGCCGCTGCTCATCCTGCTCATCGCCGAGATGATTCCCTTCCTCGCGGAGCCAAAGCCCCCTGGCGCAGCATCCAGATTTCTCTCTCGAAATCTCGCTCTAGCCTTGGCCGCCGGAATTTCGGTGACACTGCTGATCTGCGGCGCTTTCTACACCGCCAGCGAAGAACGCCTCTCCTACGCGCAGTTCCCCGACACGCCTGTCGAGCATTCCGCCTTCCCACAACTCGACGGCATCTCCACACCCGGACCCTACCTGCCCAATTTCGACGAGCTGCTCCGCTACGTCTCGGCCAACATTCTCATTTCCGATGGCCTCATCCTGCTCCCCGGCGAAGACCCCTTCTACTTTGTCACCGGCCGCACTCCACAATTCCCAGTACTGCTCTTCGATCCCGCCACCGACCCCTATTCGCCCGCGCAAGTGGTCGAACAGGCGCGCCTCCATCAAATCCGCTGGCTGATCGTCAAGCGCGATTTGCAGATCAAGCAGGACCCCACCCCGCAGCGCGGAGCTACACTCAACGCGCTGCTCCCGGACTTCACGCTCTCTGTCCACCTGCACGGCTACGACGTGTACATGCGCCGCTAAACTCCGTGCGCTTTCGGCTTGTTCACAGCCTTGCGTGACCGCCGTAGTTCTTCCCAATCCTTCTCCGTCTGGTCCGCATACAGCGAGCCGAACTTCGCCAGCGCCTCGGCAAACCCGCCCCCGGAACCCAGATAACCGGCAATCACCCGCGGATCGCCCGACCGCGCATGCCCCCGCGCCAGTAGCTCCCCGCAAACCTCCGCGTACGCCGTCAATCCGCTCCCGGCCAAGTCTTCCAACTCAATCGACCCCTTGTGATCGTTCAGCTGCCTCACCAGATATTGACGCCCGCCCATTTGCGTCCAGCCCAGAAACGGGTCCGACTGCATCTGCATCGCACGCTGTCCTTCCGCCACGCGCTGCCCGTTGTGGTGCGCCGGGTGCGCATCGGGCAAATAAGGCGCATAGGTCGACGCCGTCTCCTCTTTGATCTGCAAAAACAGCGGATCCTTCGGTCCGTTGCCTTCAAAGTAAATGCAGTAGTCGCGCAGCCCCACCGAGCCCGTGCCCACCACTTTAAACGCCACGTCCACCGGGCGATAAAACGAAAGCAGGTGCTGCCGCTGCGGCTCCAGCATCGCGCGGTAAGGCCCGAGCGAGGCCAGCACAGCCGACGCCTGCGAACCAGTCACGCGCGTAAGCATCGGTTTCGATTCCCTGAAACGCCGCGCCGCGCCCGCCTTCGCCGAGCCCACCTCGGTCAATTGCTCCACCGTATGTTGCGGCGTCGCCCGCTCCGCCTTGGTCAATGCAGCGTGTACCGGCTCAACTAGGCCCAGCCGGTGTACCTGAAAACGGTTCACTTCGACCGCAGGCATCTTCGCGAACGCGCGCATCCCGGCGCAATACCGCTCGATGCACCGGACCACGGCCTGTTGCGCGGCTGATTCCTTGTGCCCCGACCCGCGTCCCGCCAGCACCAGTGAGGCAGCCATGCGTTTCAGGTCCCATTCAAAAGGCCCGCGAATCGTCTCGTCGAAGTCGTTGATGTCGAATACCAGCCGGCCGTCGGGCGCGGCATAGGCGCCCAGGTTGCGCACATGCGCATCGCCGCAAAGCTGCGAAACAATGCCTGTCGAGGGCAGCACGGACAAGTCGGCAGCCATCACCGGCGCTGCACCGCGAAAGTAACCAAAAGGCGACGCGGCCATCAGCTCGTACTTTAACTTGATGAGCGACGGAACGCGTCCACGCATCGACCGTTCAAGAAGCGCAAGCGCCGTCGAACTCCTCACCTTCGGATTCAACTCATCGTGCTGCTGGCGGCCAACCTGCTTCCGTCGCGCCTGGCCCAGCGAGCGCCGTTCTTCCAGACTTGTACCCTGCATAGCCGGAACATACACTCCGCAATCGCCGCACGCAATATGGCACTCCCGGTGATTTAAACTTTCTGCTGGAAGCCCCGTGCTCTCCAAAGCAACCTGAAAAATACAGGACGGGCTCCGCTCTCGGAGGAATGCCTCTTGTCCCATGCCGCCGCCCGCCTGACTGTTGCCTTTCTTGCACTCCCGCTCGGGGTGCTTCCACTCGCCGCGCAGGCCCCGCAGAAACCTCTCACTGTTGAGGCCATCTATGCGCACGGATCTCCAGCAGGCAACCCGCCCGAAGAACTGACCTGGTCTCCCGATGGCAAACACTTGGTCTACCTCGACGGCGGGCAGTTGATTGATCTCGACCCCGGTACGGGCAAGCCGCACGTGCTGGTGAGCCGCGCCAAAATGGCGATGCTCCTGGGCGGAGATGGATCCGAGCAGGACCGCGACCACCGCCAGCGCTACAAGATGGCCAGCTACATTTGGGGGCCCGACTCAACGCATCTCATGTTCGACTCCAACGGCCGTCTGTGGATCTACGACCTGCGCAACGGCACCGGCATCGACGTCGCCTTCACCGGCGCCGGCTCCGGCGACGATCCCCGCTTCTCGCCCGACGGCAAATCGATCTCATTCATTCGCGACAACAGCCTCACCGTCATCAAGCTGCGCCAACCCGGCACGCCCGCCACCATCGTCGCTCCCTCTCCCAATCGGGCCACGCTCAACGGCAAGGTTGACTGGGTCTACCTCGAGGAGCTCGAAACCCGCACCAATTACTACTGGTCGCCTGACTCCACGCACCTGGCCTATCTGCAGATGAACGAGACCGAGGTGCCACAATATCCGATCGAAGACATGCTTCCCACCCATGCGACGGTGGCCGCGCAGCGCTATCCGCAGCCGGGCGACCCCAATCCCGACGTACGCGTCGGCGTAGTCAGCGCCTCCGGCGGTAAAACCGTGTGGATCAAACTGCCCATCCAGGCCGGCAACGACTACATTCCCCGCTTCGGCTGGGCCGATCAGCGCACCCTGTGGATCGAAACGCTCTCCCGCGACCAGAAGCATCGGAATATCTATCTCGCCGACCCCGGAACCGGTGACTCGCACCTCGTGTTGCAGTTGAGTGACGATAAATTTCTCGACGACAACTACAACGTCTGGGCCGCCAACGGCCACATCGTGCTCACCAATTGGAACGACGGCCACAACCATCTCTACCTCTACAGCTACGACAAAGACAACCCCAGCTCGACCACCGCAACGCTTGAACGGCAACTGACCAGCGGCGATTTCGAAGTCGGCGAGATATATGCCGTCGATTTTCAAGGCAAACACATTGAGTTCGCCTCAAACGAAGGCAACCCGCTCGAGCAGCAGTTCTGGCGCGTCGGCTTCGACGGCACGCGCAAGCAGTTGAGCGCCGGCGCAGGCTTTCACACCGGAAACTTTGCTCCCGCCGGAGCGGAGTTTGTCGACAGTCAATCCTCGCGCCTCGATCCGCCCACCTTCCGTCTCTGCCAGACCGCAGGCAAGTGCAACATATTCTGGCAGACACGCGCAATCGAGTCCTACCATCTGCGCGCCCCCGAGCCGCTCGAAGTAAAAGCGCACGATGGAACCACTCTCTACGCCACCCTGCTCTTGCCCGAAAGCACAGGCGCGGCCAGCACCCCGCTTATCGTCAACCCCTACGGCGGTCCTGGTGAGCAGTCTGTCCTCAACCGCTGGAGCGATGGTCTTCTCTTCGACGAGTTGCTCGCCCAGCACGGCTTTGCCGTCCTCCACGCCGACAATCGCGGCATGGCCGGCCGCGGACGCGCCTTTCAGCAGGCCGCCTGGCACAACTTCGGCCCTGTGCAGCTTGAAGACCAGTTAACCGTACTGGACGTGGCCCTGGAAAAGTATCCGCAGTTGGACCGCAAGCGCCTCGGCTGGTGGGGATGGAGTTGGGGTGGAACATTCACACTCTATGCCATGACCCACTCTGACCGCTTCCGCGCCGGCGTTGCCGTGGCCCCGGTCACCGACTGGCGCAACTACGACTCCATCTATACAGAGCGCTACATGAGCCAACCCTCCGATTTCGCTGAGGGGTACAAGAACTTCTCCGTGGTCAACTCGGCCGCCAATCTGCAAGGACGCCTGCTGCTGATGCACGGCACAGGAGACGACAACGTGCACATTCAGAACACGGTCCAGTTTGTGCAGCGGCTCATCGAAGCCGGCATTCCCTACGACCTGCAGATCTATCCCCGCAAGACGCACTCCATCGCAGGCCCGGACGTGCGAACGCACTTGTACAACCGCATTCTGGCTGAGTTTGAGATGTATCTGAAGCCGTCGGCGCAGTAAGGAGGGGCAGGAATCGGCAACCACCCGCTTCTGTGGTCTGATTTTATGCGTGGGAAAACAAAAACAGGATCGCTCTCGATGACGCGTTCATCGCGAACGCCGAGGCCCTCACAGGGAAGACCCGTCAGCCCTTACAACTCGTGGCGATTGAACAGGTCGTCCTTCTCGCGGCGCGAGCACTCCGAGCACTTCAGGCAGCAGACGAGAAGCAGGGCAACGCCCACCGTCACCAGGACGGCGAGAACGCTCGCGTTAACCGCAAACCAGTGCATGAGACTATACATAGCGCATGCTCTTATCCAAGCAATACCCCAAAAGTAGTGCTGTAATCATCACATCATCCCAGGGGTCTCGCTTTTGCCTGATTTCAGCCCACAGGATCACTATCTTGAATTTTCCTCTGTTTTTATTTGTATTCAAGAGAACAAAAGGCGAAAATACAATACAGCATGTCCCAAAGTAACAATCCCGAACCGGCTGCCGAAGCGGAACAGTGGCCGGATGAGTTCCAGAGCTTGAAGCAGGAGGCCGCGCCCGGCCAACAAGTACCCGCATCTCAACCGGAGCCCGCCGGCCAGCCGCAACTGAACTGGCTTTTTGTCGATCTGAACTCCTATTTCGCCTCGGTAGAGCAGCAGGTCCGGCCTGAGCTGCGCGGTCGTCCGGTCGGCGTCGTTCCCATGATGGCCGACACGACCTGTTGCATCGCCGCCAGCTACGAGGCTAAAGCCTTCGGCGTCAAAACCGGAACCATCGTCGCCGACGCCAAACGCATGTGCCCGGACATCGTGCTGGTAGAAGCGCGCCACAAAATTTATGTCGATTACCACCGCCGCATTGTAGAGGCCGTCGAGAACTGCCTGCCCGTAACAGCCGTGCTCTCCATCGACGAAATGGCGTGCAGGCTGATGGGCCGCGAACGTCCGCTCCTTGCCGCCATGGACCTGGGCCGCAAAGTGAAAGCGAGCATCATCGAAAGAGTCGGCCCCATGATGCGCAGTTCGGTTGGCCTCGCAACCAACCGCTACCTGGCCAAGGTAGCCAGCGACATGGAAAAGCCCAACGGCCTTGTCGCGCTGCCCAGGGACATCCTGCCCGAGGCGCTTGCCCGCCTCACCCTGCGCAACCTGCCCGGCATTGGCGCAAAAACCGAGAAGCGGCTCAACGACAAGGGCGTCACCACAATGAGTCAACTTCTGGCGCTCAACTGCGAGCAGGCCGGCGAACTGTGGGGTTCGGTTTGGGGCGAGCGTCTCTGGCACTGGCTTCAGGGCGAAGACTTCGACATGGTGGATGCCGAACACTTGAAGTCCATCAGCCACTCCCACGTGCTCGCCCCGGAGATGCGCACCCCCGAGAAATCCTGGGCCGTCGCTCACAAGCTATTGCACAAGGCCGCCATGCGCCTGCGCACGAACGGCCTCTGGGCCAGCAGCATTGGCCTCGCCGTTGGCTTCGCGGTTCCGCGCGGAGAGAAGTCTCCCGTTAGTCACCCCAGCGACAAAGACCCGTCGCCGGGGACCCCGATCGCTCGCTTCGGCGTTCCCACCCGCGGATGGCATGACGACATCAAACTGAGCGAGTGCCGCGACAACCCCACATTGATCGCCGCCCTCCGCCGCCTCTGGGAATCCCGCCCGTCTGGCCAGGACTTTGACCAACCCTATTTCATCGGCGTGCAACTCAACGGACTCGTCCCCGACCGCCTCCACTCCCTCAACCTTTTCGACGCGCTCGACGGCGAGCAAAGCCGCACCCGCCTGCTCGAAGCCATGGACGAGCTGAACAACAAATACGGCCTCAGTACGCTCGCCCCGGCCACCATGCTCACCGCCTACAAAGCCGCTCCCACGCGCATCGCCTTCCACAGCATCCCCGATCTCTTCTGAAGCTATCTTCCCGTCTGGTTTCCGGCAGCCATTCTCAAGCGAACTTTTTTCTCCCAATTTCGTAACTCTCTGCATCCCAATCTCCGCATCCCTGCGGATAAGAGAGTAGCAGCGAAAGATATGGCGCATAGTTGGCAGCCCGATTTCGAACAACTCGTGGACGAGCACCAGTCGATGGTCTATTCGCTAGCGCTTCGGATGACAGGTGATCGCGGCCTGGCCGAAGAAATTGCGCAGGATGTCTTTCTGGAGTTGGACCGGCATCTCGCCAGGATCGAATCGCCGCTCCACGCCCTTCACTGGCTGCGGCGCGTGGCGATGAGCCGCTCGGCCGATGCGCTGCGGCGGCGCAAGGTGCGCGGAATGGATTTGTGGGTAGAGCTCTCGGACGGACATGGCGCAAGCGCGGAAGAGCGCGAATCGCCCGTCGGAGTGCGGCTGGAGCAACTGCTGACGACGCTGCCCCAGCCGCTGCGGGCAGCGCTGTTGCTGCGCTATCAGGAGGATCTGACCCCGGAAGAAATTGCGGCCACGCTCGATACGCCACTGGCCACGGTCAAGAGCAACCTGCAGCGCGGGCTCAAGCTGCTCAGAGCCAAGGCTGCGGATTATTTGAAGGAGTATGTACGAGTCAAGGAGCAGGCGCGTGGAGTTTGAACCCATGGACGAGATTGAGCGCAACCAATTTGAACGTGAGCTGACGCATTCACTCGAGCGCCGCCCTGCGCCGCCCAGTCTTGCGCGCAATCTGATGGAACGGCGAAGCCGGCAGCGCGCCGAGCATCTGCACTTCCGCAGGGTGCTGTGGCAGCGACTGGCCGCAGGCATGGTGCTGGCGAGCCTGCTGGGCGGCGGGTTTGCCTGGCATCACCGCGAACAACAGCGCAAGGGAGAAGCGGCGCGCCAGCAGGTGTTGACAGCGCTGCGCATTACCAGCCACGCCCTCAACCAGATGAAGACACAACTCGCGGAACACGACCGCGACCAGCAGGAGTAAGGAGCACTTCAATGAGAAACCAACTGATTGCTTTGGTGCTGGGAACCGCTGCATGGGCCGCGCCTGGGTACACTCAAACGTCGCCTCTGCCGCTGCCGCCTGCGGTCGAGAAAGAACTCGCCGCGCGCGCCTCTGACGTCACCGAAGTCACGCTGGATAAGAACATGCTGGACTTCGCCGCAAAATTTATGAACGGCAAAGACAAAAACGATGCCGCGGTTCGGCAGCTCATTCAGGGTCTCGATGGAATCTATGTTCGCTCCTATGAGTTCGACAAACCGGGAGAGTACTCAATGGGCAATGTCGATATGCTGCGGCATTCCTTTGAGACCCCCGAGTGGTCGCCCATGGTGCGCGAACGCGAGCGCAAAAGCGGCGAGACCACCGACGTAATGGTGAAACTGGTCAACGGCGAGCCGCACGGAATGTTCATCCTCACGGCCGAACCGAAGGAACTGACCATCGTGCTGATCCTGGGGCCGATCCGGCTGGACCAACTCGGAGAACTGAACGGTATCGCCGGCCTCGGCGGCGCATTGAGCCAGGTAGGTGGCGCGCAACATGCGCCGCGCGGCAAGGATGGCGATAAAGACAAATTCAAGACCAAGGACAAGAAGGACGGTGCCCAATGAAACGCCTCTGGTTGATTCCAGTTGTTCTTGTTGCGCTGCTGGTTCCCGCCGCGGTGGTATTGGCCGGCAGCGGAGAAGGCGCCTTTGACGGTGTCGTGAGTTCGATCGAAAGCCGCTATCACGTCCATGCCACCCGCATTCCCTTCATGGGAGTGCTGAGCCTCATCTCGCACAAGGCCACGCATGGCGGTGTGGCGGGCATCCATGTGGCGGAATTCGAGAACTTCTCTGACCCGGTAGACGGCGACGAACTGAACCGCATGGTCGAGCAGAAGCTCGGAACCGGCTGGCAGCGCATGATCCGCGAGACCAGCCGCAGGGGTAAAGAGCAGACGCTGATCTTCGTGCACCCCGAAGGCTCACGCATGGGAATGTTCATTGTCGACAAGGACGGCAATGAGATGGATGTGGTGCAGGTTTCCGTCGATCCCGACCACCTCAATGAGAACATCGCCAGGTATAACCACTCGCAGTCTGATGACGATGACCACGAAGCCGTCGGCGGCGTTTCCAACTGAGCCAGGGGCCTTCCGCCTTTCAGAGAATCAAACTCTCCATATGCGGCGCGCCCCCCAGCTGCCTAAACTTGACATAGCATGGCAAGCCTCGCTCCAGCGCCGACCTCGGACTATCGAGGCCGGCTTGCGCCCTCGCCCACCGGTTATCTGCACGTGGGCCATGCGCGCACCTTCTGGATCGCATGGCTGCGTGCGCGCGACGCCGGCGGCGCGCTCATCATGCGCATGGAAGACCTGGACCCGGACCGCAGCAAAGCCGAGTATGCCGAGGCTGCGCTGGAAGATCTGCGCTGGATGGGCATTCGCTGGACCGAAGGCCCCGACAAAGGCGGACCCTTCGCGCCCTACACGCAGAGCAAGCGGCATCCCCTCTACCTCTCCGCATGGCGTAAGCTGCTGCGCCTCGGATGGCTGTTTCCCTGTCGCTGCTCACGCAAGGATCTCGAATCGGCCATCGGTGCACCCCATGAAAGCTCCGTGCCGGTTGGAAAAATCAACGACAAGATCGAAGCGCTGGACGACGAACCCATCTATCCCGGCACCTGCCGGCAGAATCTCTGGCGCGCGCCGCAACTGCCCGGCCCCACATCCAGCGACATTGAAACCCCAGACGGCCTGAACTGGCGCTTTCACGTGCGCGATGGCGAAGTGGTCGAGTTCTTTGACCAGAACCTCGGTCCGCAGCGCTATGTGGCTGGCGAAGATTTCGGCGACTTTGTCGTCTGGCGCCGCGACGGCGTGCCCAGCTACCAGCTTGCATGCGTAGTGGACGATGCTGCCATGGGCATTACCGAAGTGGTGCGCGGCGCCGACCTGCTCAAGTCCACCGCGCGCCAGATTTTGATCTACCGCGCACTCGGCCTCACGCTCCCCGCCTGGTTTCACTGCAGTCTGGTCGTCGACCACAACGGCCGCCGTCTCGCCAAGCGCCACGATTCGCTGAGTCTGCGCTCCATGCGCCAGCGCGGCCTCACCCCAATGAACATTCTCGCCGCGGACTTACCCGTCGAAGCGTGAAAAGGAAGCTGCCCTTCACGGTATTCTCGGCATCCCCGTCTTGCTGCTCGGCGGATCGACCGAGTTGTACTTCCGCGCCAGATCGGGCGTCGACTGCACATCCTCCGCCGGCGGATTCACGGCCTTCTCTACCTCCACGCCAAACACGTAGCTCGGCCCGAACATGTTGCTCGTAAAAATCACCAGCTTCTCGTCCGGCGAAAAGCGAACATTCGGCTCCTCGCGATAGTAGTGGTGAGCCATGTTCACCAGATGCTCGGAGTGAAACACCCCCGGCTGCCAGAATGTCGGCTCGTTCAGCGCACCCGGTCCGTCTGTAATCATCTCCGGGCGCAATAACTCAATCCACTCGCCGTCTTTGGCTCGCGCCACCTGCCCAGGGTCGCCACCGTCGTCGCAGAAGAGTGACTGGTCACGAGTCACGTTGAAGTGAATGCCCCACTCATTCCGCTGCAAGTGGTAGGCCGTGCGCTTGCCCGTTTCAAGGTTGTAGCCAGCCAGAAAAAAGTCTTCGCCCTTCGGGTACTGCCAGTCGTACCAAATCGTCTCTCCGTCCAGGCCCCAAAATTCATGGCCCGCGATCTCCATGTACATGGTCCGCTTGTGGATCAGTGTGTTGTGCGTCCCGTCCGTGTGAATCATCCAGATGCGATCCACCTTCTGCCATGGCCCCTCGTGGCAATACATCAGCAGCGCAGGATCGGTGGGCGAAAACAGCAGGTGATTCACCCAGTCCGTCGAGTGCAGCAAAATCTTGATGTCGCCCGGCTTCTCGCCATTCGGCCCCGGCTCCAGCCGAAGAGTAAACAGCACCAGCGGCAGCCGCGCCGCCAGCCGCCTTTCCATCATCTCGCCCTTGTCCATAGGCTGGTAATGCGGTCCTTGTGTCTCGCTCGCAACGCGGTTGTCGGGCCGCGCCGCCGCCCGCCCCGGCATATTCTGCCCGTATTCCTTCCCGGCAGCATCGCCCTCGATATACGTTCCCGCCGCCAGCGTCTCGTCCGCGTTCACGCTCACGATCGTCCGCTTCGCCGGCAGGTCCACAAGCTTGCGCACAACTCCGCTGTTGGTGTCGGCCTTGTACACCGAGGTCACGCCCGTCGCCGCGTTGGTCTTCGTAAAGAAGACACTGTTGGTCTTGTGCCCAACCACCAACGCATGCACCATGCCCGCATACATTGGCCCACGCTCATGGGCCGGCCGCGGAGGATTCGCAACCAGCAGTTTGGTCCGCCGCGTCGCCATCTCCATCACGTGAATTCCGTCCGGCGCCGTGTAGATCATCTGCCTGCCATCCGGCGTATAAGCGTTCACGTTAAAGTAGAATCCGCCCGAGTTGGGCTCATTGCTCAACCGCCACACGCGGTGCCCCGTGTCCTTATCCACCCAAGTCTTGGGCGGCATTGAACCTCCGAGCGAAGCCTGAGCAGCACACGCAAGAGACAAATTGACGAGAGTTAAGGTGGCAAGCAGACGAATGCGCATTGCGAAGCTACTCCTGAAGTTGGTTTGGCCGGACTTATGGTCGCGAATCATGTTGATCCACCCGGCTGCGCAACCAATCCTTGCATGCAACCGAAAATAACGCAGTTGGACAAACAGGTATCTTATTACACCGCGCAGCTGCCGACTCGGAAATCATTCTCGACTTGGCATGCTATTAGCCCGTCACACCACAAGATGCTCTTGTCGCGACGGAATGTCCGCAAATCCCGCCTCCATGCGACAGCCCGAGCAACGGCTCTTATACTTACAACGAATGAAATCGGGCAGTTTCCAGGTTGCGATTTCAAGAGGGACAACTATGACAACAATCAGCAGACGCAGTTTTCTCGCCACTGTAGCCGCTACCGCGGTGGCAGCACGCCTGGGAGCGCAGGGCCAAACCTCAAACCAGGTCTCGCTCACCATCCCCGCCAATGCCACTGGCCCACACATGCCTGCCGACTTCGTCGGCCTCTCCTATGAAGTGCAGCAGCTCAACGACCCAACTTTCTTCTCCTTGAATAACACCGGCCTCATTCGCGAGTTCAAGGCAATCTCCGCCCATGGTGTATTGCGCCTCGGGGGCAACACCAGTGAGTTCGCCTACTGGCAGCCCACGCTCAGCTCTCCAGAGCCCGAGCATCCCAAAACCCGCACCGTCGTCGGCGAACCCAAACCGCAGTATTATTCCGTCACCGAAGAAGCCGTGCGCAACCTCGCTGCCTTTCTCAAAGAAACCGGCTGGACCTGCCTCTACGGCATCGGAATGGGAACCAACACTCCCGAGCGCGCCGCTGCTGAAGCCGTTTTTGTCGCAAAGACCCTCGGCTCAAGACTCCAGTACTTCCAAATCGGCAACGAGGTCGACATGTTCGACCGCCATCTGCGCGATCCAAAAACCTGGTCCGCGAAAACCTATCTCACCGAGTGGCTCACCCTCGCCCGCGCCATCTCTGCCCGCGTCCCCCAGGCAAAATTCGGCATGCCCGATGTGGCCGCGAATGTCGCCTGGCTAACTGAAATCGCCGACATGTGGCCTTCCATCCAGCTTCCGCCCCACGTCACCACGCTCACGCACCACTACTACTTCGGCGGTCCGGCCACCAACCCAGAAGTCAACATTCCCAACCTGCTCAAGCCCGCCACCATGGCCAAAGTGCAAAAGACCTGTGACATCGCTACCGCCGCCGCGCACAAAATCGGCGCACGTGTGCGCATGACCGAAGGCAACACGTGCTACCGCGGCGGCAAGCCCGGGGTCTCCGACGTCTTCGCCGCTGCGCTCTGGGCTGCAGACTACTCTCTGCTTCTGGCCAGCAACAACTACTCCGGCATCAATCTCCACGGCGGCACCGGAAAGTCAGTCGCGAATTCAGTAGGCGGCTCATTGCCCGGCGATGTGCTCCTCAAGGAACAGGGCACCACTGCGGAGCAGATCGCCTCCCATCCACACCCCTTCTACACGCCCATAGCCACCTTCGGCTCGGAATACATGCTTGAGCCCGTCGCCTACGGACTCAAGTTCGCCGGATCCTTCAGCGGGGCCACCTTCCTGCCCGCCAACCTCACCGAAACAATTCAGGCCACCGGCGTCGACGCCTCCGCGTACGCCGTCAAACTCGACAGCGGGCAAACCTCCGTCCTCATCCTCAACAAGGATGAGGGCAAAGACCTTCACCTGACCCTCGATTTCGGAACCGGAAAATCCGGCGAAGTCGAAGCCGAGACCCTCCACGCCCCCGCGCTCGATAGCCGCGAAGCGCACATTACCCATGCCGCAAAACATGGCCGCGCAACCGGCGGCAAGTACACCGTCACTGTTCCGCACGCAACAGGCGTGCGCCTCACCCTCAAGGGTTAAGCGCATTCTCTAAACGGAGATGCCTCGCCGCCGTGCATCCTTCGCGTCTGCGAGGCGCCTTCGCCCGAAGCCATAGGCAAATTAAGGAGAACAGCACGATGGAACGCCGCCACTTCCTGAAACTCTCAGCCATGATGGCCGCACAGGGAACCCTCCACGGCGCAGTTCCTCCCCCGGAACCCAGTCCTGCGGAGCCTGGTATCTCCAAGCCAAACATTATCCTGATCATTGCCGACCAGCGCCATTACGGCATAAGCAAAGCGACGGGCTATCCTCTCGACACCAGCCCTACACTCGACCGCATGCAGGCCAGCGGCATTGGCTTCGAGCACAATTACTGCACCGCCCCTGTCTGCGTTCCAAGCCGCGTCACCATGCTCACCGGGCGTTGGCCTGAGGCGCACCACGTTCGCATGAACCTGCAGCCCCACGATGCCTTCTACGAGGAAGACCTCTACCAGGTGGCGCGCAGGGCAGGCTACAGAACTGCGCTGGTCGGCAAGAACCACACCTACCTCAAGCCGGAAGACGCCGATTTCTGGCGCGAATACACGCACACCGGCGGATACAAGGCGTCCGGCGCCCCCAGGGAGCTGGCCGAATTCGATGCCTGGCTCAGCAGCCTCGACTACAACGTGGCCGAGCAGCCCGCGCCCTTTCCCCTCTTCACGCAGCTTCCCTATCGAATCGTCTCCGACGCCATCGAGTTTATTGACACATCCGTGCAACAGCCCTACTTCATCCAGGTAAGCATTCCTGAGCCCCACGATCCCGAGCAGGTACCTGAACCCTACTGGAACATGTTCCCCCCCGACGCGGTTCCCGATCGCTGCGCCGGTCCCGACGCATTGGCTTCCCTTGGCTCGCGCGCCCAATGGGAGTACCACCTTCAGCAGGAAGTCTCTCCTGACACCGAAAAGAATTGGCGCCGCTACAAATCCAACTATCTCGGCGCACTGCGCATGGTCGACGACCAGATCGGCCGCTTGATGAATCATCTAGACAGCGCCGGCCAGAGCGCAAAAACTGTTGTGCTCTTTACCGCCGACCACGGCGATTACATCATGGACTACGGTTTGGCGCGCAAGGGAGTGGGACTCCCTGAGGACCTGGTGCATACGCCGCTCATCTGGTCTGGATACGGTGTCCATCCCTCCCGCTCGCTGAACAACGTCTTTACATCCATGGCGGACGTCATGCCAACGCTATGCGAGATCATGGGCACTGACATTCCCCATGGCGTGCAGGGCCGAAGCCTCTGGCCACTCCTGCAAGGCCAGGACTTTCCACCCGAAGAGTTCCGCAGCATTTACTCCGGCGTGGGTGTTGGTGGGCTCTACTACGACGAGCACGACAACATTCCCTTGAGCATCGTGCACGACCCGGCCCGGCCGCACATGTTCGACGAACTCAACATGGTCACGCAGAGCGGCAATCAGAAAATGGTCCGCATGGCCGAGTGGAAGCTCATCTACGACATGATGGGCTACGGCCAGCTCTACAACCTGATAGAAGATCCATGTGAGCTCAGGAATCTCTTCAACAAGCCCGAGACCTCCGCGATTCAGGCGCAGCTTATGACAGAGTTGGCAATGTGGCTCATCCGTGTGCAGGACGCCCTGCCCACCGGCCCGCAGAATCGCAAATACCAGACCAAATGGCCGCGCGAGCACAACTGGTTGGCGCCGTATCGCCACGGAGGACCGGCGCCAACCCCATACATTCCATAAGCAGGCCCGTCTCTCCTGCTTTCGTGTGCCCCATCGTTACCCGTACCAATCGTTACGCGTGCTTGATAAACGTTCCCAGCTGCAGCTCGACCCTGGCTTGGTCCAACTGAGCCTGCGTGTTCATCACGATCGGCCCGTACCACGCCACCGGCTCCTCGAGCGGCTTGCCAGAGACCAGCAGGAACCGAATCCCCTCCGGTCCAGCCTCGACCACAATCTCATCGCCCCGGTCGAACAGAACCAGCGAATGGTTTTTCGCGTCGTACACTGGCGCCGCATTCGGGTCCACCGCCGACTCCGTCAGCACAGCCTGCGGATTCGAAGCATCGCGAAACGTTCCTGCCCCGGCAAACACATATGCAAAAGCGTTCCGAGTCGTCTCCACCTGGATGCGTTTCCGCTTGCCCGGCGGCACGGAGATATCTACGTAGCGCGCGTCGACAGACATGGATTCAGTCGCCACGCCTTCCACCGGCCCCCTCTTGCCCCAGAAATCACCGCAGATAATGCGCGCATGCGTTCCATCATCCTCCGTCACCTCCGGTATCGCGCTCGAAGGAATGTCCTGGTAGCGCGGATCGGTCATCTTCAGCGCCGCGGGCAGGTTCGCCCACAACTGAAATCCGTGCATCCGCCCACGCTCGTCGCCCTTCGGCATCTCCTGGTGCAGAATTCCGCTGCCGGCCGTCATCCACTGCACGTCCCCCGCGGTCATCCTGCCCTTGTTGCCCAGGCTGTCGCCGTGCGCCACCTCGCCCGCAAGCACGTATGTAATCGTCTCGATCCCGCGGTGGGGATGCCAGGGGAAGCCGGCCAGATAATCCGCCGGATTCTCGTTGCGAAAATCGTCCAGCAACAGGAACGGATCGAACTCGGCCGTCTTGCCGAAGCCGAAGGCGCGCTGCAGCTTCACACCCGCGCCCTCGATGGTCGCTTTGGTTTCAAGTATCTGTTTCACTGCACGAAGTGACACGGTAGACCTCCTCTGCAATACATATAGTTAGATTCAGTTGCGAGCAATTCGAACCAACGGACGATTTTCCCGTCACTGCGTCAGCCCGTTCATCCCCTGATGTCAGCCCTTGATGTCAGCCCTTGACGTCAGCCCCTGACGTTAAGCTTTGATGAACTCTACATCCAGCGTAATGGCAATATCCTCGCCCACCAGCACGCCGCCTGTTTCCAGAGCCGAGTTCCAGGTCAGGCCAAAGTCCTTCCGGTTGATCTTCGCAGTGGCTGAAAGGCCAACGCGCAGGTTCCCCCACGGGTCCTTGGCTGGCTCGCTCGGGCCCTCCACCGCAAAAGTCACGGCCTTGCTAACGCCGTGCAGCGTCAAGTCGCCGCTCACGGCCAGCTCACCTTCGGAAACGCGCGCTACCTTGTTGGACTTGAAAGTCATTGCGGGGAACTTCTCAACATCGAAAAAGTCGGCACTCTTCAGGTGTCCGTCGCGCTGATCCTCGCCCGTGCTAACGGTGCCCACGGGAATCGAAGCCTCAATGCTGGACTTCATCACGTCGGCTTCGTCCAGGTTCAGCACACCGGTCAATCCGGTGAACTTGCCCTTCACGTTCGAGATCATCATGTGCTTCACCTTGAACTCGGCTGCGGAGTGGGCCGGATCGATGTTCCAGGTGGTTACGGTGCCGGGGGCGGCTGCGTTCGTTTTGTTGGCTGTTTCTGTGGCTGCGGTCATGTTGGTGTTGCTCCTCTCGAATTCGCTTTCACATTCTTTGATGCAGATCCGCGATATTCGTTGCAACAACTATTTTCGGCGTTGAGCCAACGGGCGTTCCTTATTCAATCAGCGAGAGATAGAAAGCGTTGTTGCCCGTGCGGAGATCTTTGCCGTAAGTGAAGATCAGGCCGCTGCCGAAGACGCGGAGTCTTGCCTGGGCGCCCGTGTCGAAGAGCCAGTGCGGCGAGCCGAGCGTAGTTCCGGGGTCAGTGATCTTCCCAATGTCGAAGAAGGGGCCGAGCCGCACCTTGAGGATGCCGTTGCTGTAGAGGTTCTTGCTGAACTCCCAATTTTCGAGAAGGTAGTTGCGGCCCAGTGGGGCGCTGCCCTTGCGGCCGTCGCGCGTGCCGATGTGGGCACGAAGCGGCAAGTCGTTGTCGCGCTCAAGGCCGAGGATGTAGAGCTCGTCGAAGGGGGTCTGGCCGAAGGTTTTGCCAGCGCGCAGCTGTTGCGAGGTTTCGTAATCATCGCCCTGCGCCTGAGGGAACCAATGCCAGGCCAGCGAGGCGGTGAGTTTCTCAAAGGACTGCGGGCCTTGCGACCATAGCCGCGCAGCATCGGATCGGGCGCCTGCGCTTATGGTGAAGCGGCGGTCTGGGTTGCGGAAGATTGTGCCCGCCCACCGCGCCTGCTGCCTGAGCTGGTAGCCCGAAGCGAGTATTTGGGGCGTAAGGACTGCTCCGGAAGCGACGGCTTGGAAGTTGCGGCGCGAGATCTCTGCCCCGGCAGACCAGCCGAAGCGCTCACCGGCGTACGAAGCAAGATCGAAGGCCAAACTCTCATGGCGCATGTTGAAGCTGGCAAGGACTGGGGCAGGGCCGGTGAATCCGTTGCGGATCGACCAGTTCTCGTTGCGCAGATCGGCAGCCAAATGCCAGCGATATTTGGCGGAGTGCTCGAAGGGCCCGGAGAGATCGGCGAAGATGCGGCGTTTCTGCGCGTCCCAGCGGACCATGGAGCTGAAGTTAATGGCGTGGCCGTGCAGGTTATAGAACTGCGGCTCGACCTGCTGAAAAGGGAGCCCCCGCAAGAGGAGGAAGAACTTTTCCAGCCTGGTATCCCCGAAGCCGTTCAGCTCGCGGGCTCGGAAGCTGAGGTCAAATTTGCTGTCGCTTCGAGCGACGAGATCGATGTGGAACTGGGGAAAGATGCCGAGGCCGCGAAGGCGCGCGCCGGAGTCAAGCAATTGCGGCAGCGTGAGAGTCGCGGCGGGCGCAAAGGCGAATGCCTGGTCAAGGAGGGCAGGCTCGACGCGCGGCGCGGGATCGGCGTGGACCTCGGCGATGACTGGCTTGCCGACGCGGTTCCAGTATTTGAGCGAGGCCTCGAGGTTGCCTTCAAGAAAATAGGACGTACCGAGAAAGTCGTTGGTGTAGGTGTCGTTGGGCGCGAGCTGGAGCGCACCCCGCAAATAGTGGGTGGTTTGCGGATAGTTCTTTTGCTTGAAGGCGATTCCGGCCAGCTCGACAAGGAACCTGGGATCGGCGGGAGCGAGGTGACTGCCGGCTTCAAGGGCTGCTTGCGCTTCTGAAACCCGGCCGGTTTGCGCAAGCGCGATGCCGAGGTAGAAGTCGATGGTAGCGGAGCGCGAGGAAACTGGCTCGAGAAGCTGAACCAAGTCTTGCCACTGCTGCGCGCCGGCGAGTTTCTGGAGTTGCTCCTCAGACGGAGGTTGAGGCTGTACGGTTTGGGCGGGAGTTGCGAGGCTGCCGCAGAGAAGAAAAACGACCAGGATGGAGCATCCAAAAGCGTTCAATGAACGATCACCTCGGAACGGCGAGCAGAAGCCAGTGGCCCGCGGCATTCCACTCGCGCTCAAACCGGTACTGGTCCAGCTTCAAGAGCTTGCGCTGCGCGGGGTCGTTGACCAACACGAGATGATTCGGTTCATCGATGCCGGCCACGACCACGTAGTGCAGAGATGAGCCCGAGGGTGGCTTGAGCGCGACAACTAGCGGGCGGCCCTTCTCCAACTGTCGTTCCAGGTCAGCCCAATCACCCGCGAAGGCAAAGGCGCGATAGCCGTTCTGCAGAAAGTAGTTTTCCATCGCCGAGGCGTATATTCCGTGGGCGGGCTGGGAGTACAAGGCGCGAAAGATCTGCGCAGGATCGGCTTCAGGGTTGATCGACTGGCCCTGTTGCCTTTCCCAGTACTGCATGATCATAGCAATGGCCGCGGCCCCGCAGCCGTCTTTCTCCTGAGCAACAAACGGGACATCAAGCCACATGCCGGCGCGCCCGGCGGCAAGCGCGGACGCGCACATGGCTAGCGCTAAGAAAAGAATGATGGCGCTGACCGACCTGCGCAGCATAACCGCCCCTTAGTGGACAGCAACGATGATGAGGATGAGAGCCGCGATGCAAACCAGGATAATCAGCAGGTCGTGATTATCGATGGCTCCAGCAGCGAAGTCGGCCTGCGCATTCTGCGCGCGCGAAGCCAACTGGGCCAGCTCATCGTCGCTGAGGCCGGCGACAGCATGCTTGACCTGCTCCGGATTCATATGGGCGGACTGCAAGGCCTGTTGTGCCTGATGGGAGGAGAGAAAATTGTCCAACGTGGCGGCGTTTTGCTGCCTGGTTTGCGATGCAGAGACAACGGCTTGTTGCATATCAGACGGGCTGACTAGGTGCTGCGAGGCTTGAGCTGCAAGGTTTTTGGGGACGGCAAAAGCCGCGATCAGGACGACTGCCACTCCAATTTGAAGAGACTGCCAGCGTTGAAAATGCATGGTTCACTACCTCCGGCTGAAATGAGGAACAACCGAGGCAACGAATGAGGCGTTCCCAGCTAGCAGCATCTTCGTTGGCCGCTGATCCCGATCCAGAGATTTTCCTCTCCGGCGGATTCCCACTGAATGCCGCTAGGCGCGTTGGCGATTCTGTCGCGGCTCCCGGTTGCGGTCGACCTGAAAATGCCAGGGAATGCTAAGTGCCCTCCAGTCAGCGCTCACAACAGGCGACGCGACGGGGGCGGCAGTGAAACTATAACTAATTCTATACGATGAGCATTGGCAGCCGGAGAGTTGCATGGCGATCTACCTTCTCCACACCAGCGCGCAACCTGCGGCCTTATGCTCAATACAGACCCTGCGTCCGACTTCGCCCAAACCGTCCAGCAGCACACCCACATCGTCAAGGTGATCGAGGGCTGCATCCGTCTGCGCAGATCCCTCGCGAAAGCCCCGCCACTTTCCCCGGTGACGGACCCCTCCCTCGCAAACTCAGAACAACTTGGCAATCTTGCCGCTTGCCCAATGCGCGTGCGGAACCACATGGCGGCTCTCTGCGTACGTCAACACGAGGTCATCAATGGAAAATCAACTAGGTGCAACGGGGAACAATCTCGTAAACCAGCAAGCTGAAGCCAGCCGTCCTGCTTGGGTCGATGCCGCGTTCCTTCTGATTTGGCTTGCGGCAGCGGCGGGCACCTTTATCCCCTTCGCGCTCGACACTTCCCCTTGGAATGCTCTGACGTTCAATGTTCCAGGAGATCAAGGCAACTGGTGGCACTTCCTCGTCGCTCTCCCTTTCTTCCTGGCATATCCCATGATCTGGCTTCGCCTCCGCTCGCTCCTTTCTGCACAACCTCTAGGAGCCGCAGGCCGTCGCTTCCTCTGGACCGCCGCAGGTGTTTCGAGCCTCGGAACGCTTTTGGTTGAGACTCCGTTTCTGCTTCATCTGGCCGGCACAACCGAGTGGCAACGCCTCGCGGTTCTCAGCCTGGGCTTGGGCATTGCTGTTGTCAGTGCAGCAGTTCTGCTCCTGCAACGCCACCACATGGCACCCGCCAAGGCGTACCTGGCAGCGCTGGATGCGGCCTATCTCTGTAATGCCGCATTGTGCCTCGTCGTCTACTCTGGAGAGCCCGGCGACCTCTGGTCAAAATCGGGGTGGTTCGTGACCTCCGTCATCTTTTGGCCAATCGCCTTTGAACTCACCTGGATCTTCATCCAGACCTTCCGGAATCGGCGAGATCAAAACACCCCGCGCGCCGCCTGAAGTGTAATTTTCAGACTGAGTCAGGCTCCAATTCCGTGCCGTTACCAAGCGATTCTCAACGTCTGACTACTCGCCACAGATCCCGCAGCCCACTCAACGTCCCAGCGGCCTTCGACCCTCCCGCCCATTCGTTGACATTCACTCACAAAGACTGTACAAGTGCCGCATTGGAAAAAGCTGCGCTCGCCGCAATCACTCCATTGTGCCGCGATCGCTCCAGCAACCCACACGTAAAAGGAGACTGATGAAAACTGTAATCGCTTTCCTGCTTCTGGCTTCAGGCTTGTGCTGGGCCCAACCACCGGCCAGTTGCAAACCGTCCTCGCTGAATATCCCTGGCGCACCCTATCCCTGCGTCTTCCCGGATCATCGTGCCATGTTCCGTGTCGCGGCGCCCGATGCCCAAAAAGTGCGCGTCCACATTGGAGCTGGCTTCGATATGGCAAAGGAATCAGACGGCCTCTGGTACGCAACCACCACCCCGCTCCCCGAAGGATTTCACTACTACATGGTCAACGTCGATGGCGCCAACATGTCCGATCCGGCAACCCAGACCTTCTTTGGCGGTGGACAGTGGAGCAGTGCCATCGAGATTCCCGCCGACGACGCCGATTTCTACAGCCATAAAGACGTTCCCCTGGGAGTTGTGCGCATTCAGTGGTACTTCTCAACCGTCACCGGTCAGTGGCGTCGCTGTTTCATCTACACCCCTCCCGGCTATGACACCAATTCAAAGACACGTTACCCAGTCCTCTACCTCCTCCACGGATGGGGCGAAAACGAGTTCGGCTGGACCTTCCAGGGACACGTGGACCAGATCATGGATAACCTGATCGCCGCCGGCAAGGCCAAGCCAATGATCATCGTCATGGACAATCTCAACGCCGTAAAGCCGGGCGAGGACGGGTCTATCTACAACGCGCGCGGCGTCATCACGCAAGCCGTTCCTCCTCCGCCGCCGCCCCCGGGCACCCCCCCCGCTCGACCCATGCTTAAGCTCAGCTCAACCTTCACAGACATGATGTTCACCGATCTCATGCCCATGGTCGAAAAAGACTACAGGGTTGCACCGGGCCGCGATAACCGCGCCATGGCCGGCCTGTCCATGGGCGGCTTCCAAACCTTCAACACCGGACTGCAGAATCTCGACAAATTTGCCTATCTCGGCGGCTTCAGTGGCAATTGCATGGGATTCGGCGGCGCCTTCGACCCGAAAACCAGTTGCGGCGGTGCCTTTGCTGATCCTGCGGCCTTCAATGCGAAAATCAAGGTGCTGTTCCTGTCCACCGGTTCCGTCGAAGGGCCGAGGGTCAAGCAATTCAGTGATGCTCTGACCCAGGCCGGCATCAAAAACGTCTACTTCGAGTCTCCCGGAACCGCCCATGAGTGGCTCACCTGGCGCCGCGCTCTGGCTGACTTCGCTCCAAGACTCTTCCGATAAGTCTCCCGCAACAGAACTCCGAACGCCGCGGCGTCAGCCAATTTCAGCGCCGGGCGTTCGGAGAACAAACCGCAGACAAACCGTCTGCAGACCACCTTTCCCGCCACCCTTTGCTTCCACAGTCGGCAACGTCGGCCTCCGGCCTTATCCTCGTAACAGACCCCGTGTCCGACTTCGCCCAATCCGTCAAACAGCAGACCGACATCGTCAAGGTGATCGAAGGCTACATCCGCCTGCGCAAATCCGGCGCGCAAAACTATTCCGGCCTCTGCCCCTTCCATAAGGAAAAATCACCCTCCTTCTCCGTCCACGCCGTCCGCCAGTTCTACCACTGCTTCGGCTGCCAGGCCTCTGGCGACGTCTTCAGCTTCGTACAGAAGATTGAAAACGTCGGCTTCCCCGAAGCCGTCCGCATCGTCGCCCAAAAGGCCGGGATACCCCTCCCCAAGCGCGAATTTTCGTCCCCGGAAGAAGCCGCCGACGCCCGGATGCGCGCCAACCTCCTTGACTTGCACGAGACCGCAACCGCATGGTTTGAGGAGCAGTTACGCGGCCCGGAAGGCGCCATAGGGCGCGAATACCTCGCCGGCCGCGGACTCACCCCCGAAGGCATCAAGACCTTTCGCATCGGCTACGCGCCAGACAGCTTCAACGCCCTGCGCAACCGCCTCAAAGGCATCGCCGACGACGAAACCCTGCGTGCCAGCGGTCTCTTCAGTTCAAAAGAACAGGGCGACGGCACAATGGGGACCATCTACGACCGCTTCCGCAAGCGCGTCATGTTCCCCATCGCCAACGAGAGCGGCCGCGTCATCGCCTTTACCGCACGCACCCTCGAGACAGGCGATAAGGCCGGAGCTAAGTACATCAACTCGCCCGAGACGCCGCTCTACTCCAAGGGCCAGGTGCTTTTCAACCTCGACAAAGCCAAGTCCGCAATTCGCCAGTTCGAGTTTGCCCTTCTCGTCGAAGGCCAGATGGACTGCATCTCGGTCTTCCTGCGCGGAATCCAAGCCGTCATCGCCACCAGTGGAACCGCCTTCACCGAGCAGCAGGTCGCCATTCTTCGCCGCCACACCTCCAATGTCGTCGTCAACTTCGATCCCGACGCCGCCGGCAGCAACGCCGCCGAAAAATCCATCGCCCTGCTTACCGAGGAGGGTTTCAACATCAAAATCGTCACCCTCGACGGCGGCCTCGACCCGGACCGTTACATCCGCGAGCGCGGCGTCGAGGCCTACACCGCCGCCATCCGCAACGCACGCCGCCAGTCCGACTACCTCATCGAGCGCGCCCGTCAGATGTTTCCCGGCGCCAGCGCAGACCAGAAGGTCAAGGCGATGAATTACCTTCTGCCCCACATCCGCCGCCTGCCCGAAAAGCTGGCCCGCGACCAGTTTGCAGGCGACGCCGCGCAAAAGCTAGGCATCGACTCCGCCGTTCTGCGCGAAGAACTCCGCCAGGCAGCCCTCAAGCGCCGCGACCACGTCGAAACCAGAGCCACCTCCCTGACCGAGGTCGAGCGCGTCCTCCTCCGCGCCCTGGCCATCGACGATCCCGAGAATGAAGATGCCCGACGCCTCGCCTCCCAGGCACTCGCCGAACAACCCGCTTGGTTTGAGCATCTTGGCACCTGCGAAGCGCTGCACGCGCTGGCCGGCCGCCGGGCCCGCGACCCCATGAGTGTGGTCGAGAGCCCAGCCCAGCGCGCCTTGCTCGCTGAAGCACTGCTGGCCGAAGTCAAGCCCCCCGAACCAGCCGAAGTGCAGAGTGCCGTCCAGGAAATCCAGGAGCGAGCCATCGAAAACCGCCAGCGTGAACTTCGCTCCCTCATCGCCGAGGCCGAGCGCCGCGCAGATTTCGCTGAATTGGCCGTCCTGACCCAGCAAAAATTGGACCTGGACCGCGCACTGCGCCAGTTGCACAATCACAGGCCGCCGCAGCCGTAAAAACACCCCGGTCCACCCCAAAACACTCACCAAAGTAACCATTTCTGCGTCGAAACATGCTCCACGAGCGTCTAACTGGACAGAGGCGAGAAAGGTTGGGAGACACTTTGTTCCCGGCCCGGCTTGAAAGGTAGGCCGCCGAAGTCCCCGCGCACTTCAGTTTTTATTGAAGAAACCGGAGACGATTGTGGTAATCTATTGATCTCTGTGAGGATGCGCGCCCCTTTGCCCCATACATGAGCTGCGGCTCGCGGGCCATACCAGGCGAAACCTGAAGCGCTGCCATCCTGTTCCGAGCAATTACCCGATACCGCTTCTTTTTTGCGGGTGACCGCAAAGCTGCGTCCGCATGCATGCGGAGATTCCGTTTCAGGAATCTTTTTTTGCATGTCTGGATAAGGCTACGCACCGTCGCGCAATACGGTGTTGAATCTCGATTGCGAACGCCGCATGACCGGGGACGAGGTGTCCCAATGGCACGGCGACATGGAAATGAAATCGGCAGGACCCGGTATCTCCGGTCAGGCCGTGGAGAGAAGGAACATTTTGGCAACTGACGACAAATTTGGACACGAACACGAGCACGATCTTGACACCCTCATCGAAGTGGGCAAAGAGAAGGGCTATCTCACCTACGGCGACGTCAACGATAGTCTGCCCGATGAAATCGGCTCGGCCGACGATCTCGACGATCTGATTACAACCATCGGCACTCAGGGAATCGACCTGCTCGACTCGCCCAAGTTTCCCGGCGACAAGGATTTCGAACTTGAGGAAGGCGAAGACGTCGAGCTCGACCTCACGCCCGGAACACTGGAAAAAACAAACGATCCCGTCCGCATGTATCTGCGCGAAATGGGCACCGTTCCCCTGCTCACCCGCGAAGGCGAAGTCGAAATCGCCAAGCGCATTGAGCGCGGCCAGCTGCGCGTCCTCAAAGCCATCTCGCGTTCGCCCATCGTCATTCGCGAAATCGTCGCTCTCGGCGAAGACCTCAGGCGTGGTGTCCGCAATGTAAAAGAAGTCGTCATCTTCGACGAAGAAGAGCTCACTGAAGATGTCGTGCAGGCCCGCGTCAAGGCCACATCTACCCGCATTGACACCCTTATCAAGCACCAGAAAAAAATCGCTCTGTTCGACGAAAAGCTCGCCGCAACCTCCACCGCCAACAAGGCCAAAATCAAGGAAGCCCGCCGTCTCCGCTGGGCCATCGCCCGCGAGAAAGTCCTCATCTCACGCATCGTCCGCGAGCTCAAGTACACGCCAATGGAGCGCAAGCGCCTCCTCGACAAGGTCAACAAGACCGTCGACACCATGCGCACCCTCGAGCGTCAGATCCGCTCCCTCGACCAGAAGCACGAAGCCTCCAAGTCCGAGGAGCTCAAAAAGGAATACCGCCGCCAGCAGAAAAACTGCCGCGCCGATCTGGAAAAAATCGAAGCCGAGGCCGGCGTCTCTATCGTCGAGCTCAAGCGCACACAGCGCGAAATGATCCAGGGCGACATGGATGCCGAGCAGGCCAAGCGCGAACTCATCGAAGCTAACCTCCGCCTCGTCGTCTCCATCGCAAAAAAGTACACCAACCGTGGCCTCCAGTTCCTCGACCTCATTCAGGAGGGCAACATCGGCCTCATGAAAGCCGTCGACAAGTTCGAGTACCGTCGCGGCTACAAGTTCTCAACCTACGCCACCTGGTGGATTCGCCAGGCCATCACTCGCGCCATTGCCGACCAGGCCCGCACCATCCGTATCCCGGTCCACATGATCGAGACCATCAACAAGCTCATCCGCACCAGCCGCCAGCTGGTTCAGGAGCTTGGTCGCGAGCCCTCCAGCGAAGAGATCGCCCGCCGCATGGATATTCCTGTCGCCAAGGTACGCAAGGTCCTCAAAATCGCGCAGGAGCCCATCTCGCTTGAAACCCCCATCGGCGAAGAGGAAGATTCGCACCTGGGCGATTTCATTGAAGACCGCCAGGCCGTCTCACCCTCTGAGGCCATCATCAGCGTCAACCTCAAGGAGTACACCTCCCAGGTTCTCCGCACCCTCACCCCGCGCGAAGAGCGCGTCATCAAGATGCGCTTTGGCCTGGAAGACGGCTCCGAGCACACCCTGGAAGAAGTCGGCCAAAGCTTCCAGGTCACACGCGAGCGCATCCGCCAGATTGAAGCCAAAGCCCTCCGCAAGCTGCGCCACCCCAGCCGCAGCCGCAAGCTGAAAGCCTTTGTCGAAGGCGCCAAGGAAATGTAACGCAGCCGAAATGCACTAGCCTGCATATCTCACACGCCGACTGTTAAAGGGGAGAGTCTGCGGGCAAAAATATAGTTGGAAAGGCCGTCTTTTCTATGTCATAACTACGTTGTCGAAGCGTGTTATGGCTGCGGAAAGGGCGGCCTTTCTCAT
>DATKWA010000190.1:0-11376 GCA_035529815.1 Occallatibacter sp.
TGTCATGAGAAAGGCCGCCCTTTCCGCAGCCATAACACGCTTCGACAACGTAGTTATGACATAGAAAAGACGGCCTTTCCAACTATATTTTTGCCCGCAGACTCTCCCCTTTAACAGTCGGCGTGTGAGATATGCAGGCTAGCAGAGCTCCCAGACGTAATGCCCCTGCATCGTAGGACAATACCGTCTGCGCGGCGAACGGCCTCAAGCACAATCGATTACAGCGCTATCTCTCTGCCTCCACCGTTGACAGCGTCACGATCTCCCCCGGAGCAATCACCACTTGCGCCGGAACTGCGGAGACCTCGTTCGCTTCCTCGATGCTGGTGCGTTCCATCTCCGCCCACGGCCTCGCCGCTCCGGCCACTGCCACCTTCAGCGCCGACGTCCCACGATTCACCATCACCAGGGTCTCGTCCTTCCCCTCCACGTATGCCGTTGTTAAGAGATCCGGATCGTCGGTTTCAACTCCGATGCGTTGCATGCCTTTCAGGATGTGCCTGCTGAACGCACCCAGGACACGCAGCTCAAAACTCGACGCCACAGGTACCCAACCGTACGTCCGATCCGGAACCATTAGCGACCGCGACCCGCCAAACGTCGGCTGCTCCACATCGAGTAGCATCCAGCAATAGAGCAACCCCACTGCGTCCAGTTCCGTCAGGTTCTTGTGGTACAGTTGCGCAGCGGTCAGGGCAATCCGGTACGACGGCTCCTGGTAATGCGGATCGTTGAAGCAGATCTCCGTTGCGAGAAATTCCTTGCCCGCGCTCGCATCGTGCATGGCCCGCATGCGTGCGTCGTATAGATCCGGATTGGCCATGAATTCCTGAAAGTCGTATTCGTGCGCCGCCGTGTAGTCGATCGCCTTCCAGGCATCAGCATTTTTGCGCAGCTCTTGGGCCCGCTTCACGCCCAGAAACATGTAACTGGCATCTGCCATGTGGATCTTGGTCTGCGCGAACCCCGCCTTGTCCAGCGCTCGCCGCAGCGCCAGAGTCATTGCAGCAAACACCGCCGGAGGTTGGTCCACTTCATTCTCCACGCCCACGATCAGCGGCGCCGATCCCGTTCTCGCCTTTTCCTTCTCGCAGAAATTCACTACGATCCGCGCATATTCGTCCGGATTTGCCGCGCGCTTCACCGGCCTGTGCCACGAATCAACAACGGGCGGTCCGGAGTATTCTTCCGTGGCCCACCGCGGCAACGCCCACAGCTCATAGATCACGTCCCCGCCCAGGTCCACAACGTGCTTGTTGTAGTCGAAGCTCGACACCTCGCTGTTAGGAAAGTTGTCCCCGTAATAGTGCGGTGTAGCATCGGCCAGATCCTCCATATTGCTCAAGTCCGGCTTCAACTGCGTACCCATCGGATACTCGCGTGAAATCAGAAGGTTGTAGCGCTTCAACATGCGCCAATATTCGCTCTTTCCCGCCTTGCTCAACTCCGCAAAGGCCGTAATACTCGGACTCCCGCCGAATCCAAGCATCGTCTGGTGCTTCTCCGCGGCCTTGATCGTCACAGCCGCTGTCTTCACCTGCGGCTCCAGCAGTCTGCCCTCCACTACGTCGTGTCCGGTTCGCGGCGCCGCATACATTAGTTGCTGACGCGTCACGTCGAACAGCAAGGGCTCATTCAGTACCTCAAGTCCGTTCACCAGCACGCGCACCGCCAAATGCGCGTCGGCAATCACGGTGACTGTGCGCGCCTGACCTGTGTATTGCCGCCCCTGGTCCAACACTCTCTTCTCGGGATAATTGCCTTGCCCCTCGTATAGTCCCATCGAATCGTAATACCGTTCCGAGATGCGGACCTTGTTCGAGCTAAGCTCAACCGTGAAACCGGCACGGGGGCCCGTGAAGATCCAGCGCAGCGTAGTCCGCGACGGCACTTCCCCATCCAGTGCAATCGTCCGCTCAAACAGCGCTGGCAGCTCCTCGTGGAAATACTTTCGCGCAATCTCGTCAGTCCGCGACCAGCCCGGCGCCGCCGGTCCATCGGAAACAAATCGGAACGTCTCTCCCGCTTGGCCCGTCGTCGTTCGGGCCGCAGGCAACACCACGGCCTCCTGCGCCCAAATGCTCGCCGCGAATGCAATTAATCCTGCAAAAATAGTCCACCGATTAGCCACGTTCGTCTCCGCCCGCAGTCTTGCACAGTCCATCATCTATCTGCAATGCCTGTGCGGGTCTCAAAGAATTCAGACCGAGGCATCGGAGAAGTACCCCACGGTCATCATGGCTTTCGGGGTAAGCTCCTCATCAAACCGGGCAGTGATCTGGCTAAGGCGGTAGGCGATCAACTCTGCAGTGGTTCCGAACGCGACTTCCCGTTCACTCATGACAATCCCGATGACAGCGATTAGTGTCTTGCCAAGAACCACATTCACCGGGTGCAACCGCACGCTTCCTCGCGCCGTATTGAGCAGCTTTCCAGCCCCGGATTGCGCTCCCGTCAGTCGCCCGCTCTCATGCCCCTCCCTTGAGCTTGCGGTAGCGGCGAATCAAGTTGTTCGTCGAACTATCGTGAGCCAAAGCCGACTCCGTCCCGCTTTCAAGCTCTGGAATGATCCTCTGCGCAAGCACCTTGCCCAGTTCCACGCCCCATTGGTCAAACGAGTTGATCTGCCACAGAACTCCCTGCGTAAAAACACAGTGCTCGTACAGGGCCACCAGCTTCCCGAGAACCTCCGGCGTCAGCTTCTCTGCCAGAATCGTATTCGACGGGCGATTGCCCTCGAACACGCGATGCGGCGCCAGCCAGTCCGCCGTCCCTTCGGCTTTCACCTGCTCCAGCGTCTTGCCGAACGCCAGCGCCTCGCTCTGCGCAAGCACGTTCGCCAACAGCATGTCATGATGCCGTCCAATCGGATTCAGCGACTTGCCGAATGCAATAAAATCGCACGGAATCAGCCGCGTCCCCTGGTGAATCAGTTGATAGAACGAGTGTTGTCCGTTGGTGCCTGGTTCCCCCCAATAGATCGGACTCGTGTCGTAATTCACTTTTTTCCCCGTGATGGTCACGTGCTTGCCATTGCTCTCCATCGTCAACTGTTGCAGGTAGGCAGGGAACCGCTTCAGATATTGCTCGTACGGCAGCACCGCCACCGTTTGCGCTCCGAAAAAGTCCGTGTACCAAAGCCCCAGCAGCCCCATCAGCACCGGCAGATTCCGCTCGAACGGCGTCGTTCTGAAGTGCTCGTCCATCGCGTGAAACCCGCGAAGCATCGCGCGAAAATTCTCTGGCCCAATCGCCAGCATGGTTGCCAGACCAATCGCCGAGTCCATCGAATAGCGTCCGCCCACCCAGTCCCAGAACCCGAACATGTTCGCCGTGTCGATGCCGAACTTGCCCACTCCCTCGGCATTCGTCGACACCGCCACAAAGTGCTTCGCCACCGAACTCTCATCGCCACCCAGGCCGTTCACCAGCCACGACCGCGCCGATTGCGCATTGGTGATCGTCTCCAGAGTCGTAAAGGTCTTCGACGAAACAATAAACAAAGTCTCCGCCGGATCAAGGTCCGCAACCGCTTCCGCAAAATCTGTGTCGTCCACGTTCGAGACAAATCGGAACGTCAGGTTGCGATCGCTGTAATGCTTCAGCGCCTCGTAAGCCATCACCGGCCCCAGGTCTGAGCCGCCTATGCCGATGTTGATCACGTTGCGGATGCGTTTCCCGGTGTGCCCCTTCCACTCCCCGCTTCGCACGCGATCGCTGAAGGCAGCCATCCTGTCCAGCACCGCGTGGACCTCTGGCACCACGTTCTGGCGGTCGACAACAATGCTGGCTCCCTCAGGCGCGCGCAGCGCCACATGCAACACCGCGCGCTTTTCCGTCACATTGATCTTGTCACCGCGAAACATCGCCTCGATCTTCGATTGCAATCCAGATTCGCGCGCCAGCTCCATCAGCAGGCTGATCGTCTCGTCCGTGACACGATTTTTTGAGTAGTCGAGAAACAACCCCAAAGCCTCAACCGTCAGCCGCTCGCCGCGTTGCGCATCCGCCGCGAACAGATCGCGCATATGCACGGCGCCAACCTGCTTATGATGAGCCTTCAGTGCCTTCCAAGCCTTCAGTGATGTCAGTTTGCCAACTCTTTTTTTAGCAACTTGGGTGCCCGATACAGGCATGTGTGTCTCCTTGTCTCATTGCTGTTTCTTGCAAAATCTCTCGATTGCAGCAGACGCTCACGCGGTTACAGCCGCTGCATTACAACCGCCGCAACGATCGAGCTGCGTGCTTCCGTGCTGGATATGCGCAACTGAAACAACTATAGAAGAAGGCAGCGGCCTGCTGCGACTGCGCCCGAGGCTGTCACTGAGCAGTGACAGTCAGCTGCACCGGCAGAACGCACGCCACCTTCCTGTACTAACGGAGGTTTCCTCGCAGTTTGCCTGGTAAACCCTCAATCGCCTCGCGAACATTGCCCTTCGCTTTGCGTAACCGCTTTGCGCCCTCACTCTTGCTCACATCGGCCTTCAGCATCACAAGCGCAAGCGGCACACTCATTCCGGCTTCCTTCAGCACTTCAAGAGCAGCATCGCGATTGACGTTGGCCAACGTCTCCAGAATCAGAATGCCCCGTTCCACCAGCTTTTCATTCTTTAGCTGCAGATTGACCATCAGGTTGCTGTACACATAACCCAGCTTGACCATCGCCCCGGTCGTCAGCATGTTGCAGATCAGCTTTTGCGCGGTGCCGGCCTTCAGCCTCGTAGACCCAGCCAGAACCTCCGGCCCCACTTCAACTTCAATGCAAATCTGTGCAGCCTTGCCCAGCGCCGAGCCGCGATTGCATGCAATCGCGATTGTCGCCGAGCCTTTCTTCCGTGCATACTCCAACGCGGCGATCGTGTATGGAGTCCGCCCGCTCGCCGCAATTCCTACAACCGCATCTCGCTTGCCCGGCTTCATCGCCGCCATGTCGCGACGCCCAAGCTCTGCAGAGTCTTCGCTGGCCTCGGTTGCCCTCACCAGCGCACGCTCGCCACCCGCAATCAGAAATTGCACCATCTCCGGATTAGTACCGAAAGTCGGCGGGCACTCCGATGCATCCAGCGCGCCAATGCGCCCGCTGGTTCCTGTGCCCACATATATCAGCCGTCCACCCCTGGCAAAGCATCGGGCAATCGCATCAACAGCCTCGGCAATCTCCGGCAGTGCGCCTTTGATCGCCCGTGGCACAGCCATATCTTCACGATTCATCGCCGCAACCAGGTCGATCGTCTGCATCGTATCCAGATTTTCAGTGGCCCGATTGCGCCGCTCGGTTCTCAGCTTTTCCAGTTGCATTCCAATCCTCAATCAAGCTTCACGGCGCAGTGTCCCAGGTCTATCTCCTCCGCCGGTCTGCTGAAGCACTCTCGAAGCCAAAGGTATTCGATGCGAGCCTAGGGTTCGTCACGGCGACAAGTGGGTCCAATATATCCCATCCCTGTCTATCCCAGCGAAAGCGCCCACTTCACGCGCAAGCAATCCCAACGCCCTCCTTTCGCCGGCGATCCTCACGAATTCCGCCCTCCCCGTCCTTTATCATTTCCCAATGCAGACTCCATTGTTTTCGGTATTCCAGGTGTCCCAATGAAGTCCTCTGCGCCTGTCCCGCTCGACTCCAAACCGCAGTTGCGCAAGACAATGGGCTTCTGGGATGTCCTGCTGTTTAACATCGCCACGGTCCTCGGCCCGCGCTGGATCGCCGCCGCTGGCCACAATGGCCCATCCTCCATCAGCCTCTGGGTCCTCGCCGCTGTCTTCTTCTTCGTCCCCGGCGCGCTCGTCATCAACGAGCTCTCCTCGCGTTTTCCCCAGGAAGGCGGACTCTACGCCTGGTCAAGAGAAGCTTTCGGACCTTTTCACGGATTTGTCGCCGGCTGGACCTATTGGATCTACACCTTCTTCTATTTTCCCGGCCTACTGCTAGCCAGCGCCTCCATGGCCGCCTACATCATAGGCGGGCGCGGCTCCGAGCTCTCGCAGGACAGGACATTTCAGTTGACAGTCTCACTGGCTATTCTGCTGGTTGCCGTCGTCCTGAATATCGTCGGCCTCAACATCGGCAAGTGGCTCCAGAACGCGGGCGGAGTCGGAACCTATGTCCCTCTCATGATGCTGGCTGCCATCGCCGCCATTTACAGCTACCGGTACGGCTCCGCAACCCATTTCACCGTCGCCAACATGTTACCCACGTGGAACTGGGACACCGTTAATTTCTGGTCGCAAATCGCATTTGCCTTCACGGGCCTCGAACTCGTCTCCGCCATGAGCGAAGAGGTGCGCGATCCGCGCCGCACGCTGCCTCGTGCCGTCTTCGGCGCCGGCGCCCTCATCGCCATCATGTACATCGTCGGCACCTTCTCCGTCCTCGCGCTCGTGCCTGCCGCCAATATCGATCCCCAAAGTGGCGTCTTTCATGCCATCACCGTTGGATCGGTCGCGTTCAAGGTTGGCTTCCTCGGAATCATCGCCGCCCTGTTGGTTACCGCAGGCAATGCTGGCGGCGTGGGCTCGACCGTGGCCGGCATTGCACGCGTCCCATTCGTTGTCGGAGTCGACCATTATCTACCCGCCGCATTCGGCAAGATTCACCCGCGCTGGAAGACTCCCTACGTCTCCATTCTGGTCCAGGCCTCAATCTCTGCCGCCATCCTTCTCGGTAGCCAGATCAGTGAGACAACAGAAGGCGCCTATCAAAAGCTGATCGATGCGGGGATCATTCTCTACTTCATTCCATTTCTATATATGTTTGCGGCCGTCATCAAGCTGGCCCGCCGCAAAGACCGCAATGAAAACCCACACGCAGTGCTCGTGCCGGGCAGAGTTGCCGGCGTCTGGATTGCCGGTGGCCTTGGATTCATCGTCGTCCTCGGAGGCATCCTGCTTTCGCTCGTGCCCCCCGGCAACACCGCCAACAAATCGGGATTTTTGCTGACGCTCGTTGCTGGCACAGCTGGGTCAATCCTGATCGGTCTCTTGCTTTACTGGCGCGGCGCACGCGCAAAAAGGGCCGTTTCGTGACCAAGGCATGGGGCCCATACTGAGTGGAACGCCCAAGTCACGAATCGGCCCGACTCGTTTCGTGGCTCTCTACTTCTTCGCCGCCATGTCCTTGTTCGGGCTCCAGTTGATCACGTGATACGTCGCCGGCGTTGTCCCAATGTTCCGGAATCCATGCAGGCTGTTCGATGCGTTAAACACCACCGAACCTGGCGTCACCTTCAACCACTTACCGTTTGAAAGCGTCTCGCACTCACCGTCGCGCAGAATGATCAACTCCTCATTCACGTGCCGATGCGGCGGATGCGACTCCAACCCAGGATTCAGCGTGGACACGTGCATCTCCAGTTGATCCAGCGTTGCCGTCGGCTGCTTGCAAAGCGACCGCACCTCGCCCACCTTCGTTTTCACCGGCTTCATGTCTTCCCACAGAAAGACCGTCGGCCCAAGAATCGGCTGATCCTCCGCTGCCGCCGAGGCGGTAAACGCGCTCAGAGCGCCCGGCGCGGCAAGAAGTCCCACTAAAGCATCGCGTCTCGAAATCATCTTTTCCCCTTTTGTAAATGAACTCGTAAATGGACTCTACGAAAGCATATAAGGCTCCCGCTCATTGTCGCGCGAAACAGACATTCACCCCGCGAAACTCCGTCTTGCGCGCCTCGCCCATCGCCTTTTGCCCACGCAAGGATTCTATCCCCAAAAATCAAATTTCGTGCAATTTGTTTTGGTCGCAACTTAAAGTAAACTCGTCGATATTTTCTTGTGTGACAGCGCATACAGAACCAGAGCGGTCATTCCCATTTAATATTTACTTTTGGGGTCCGAACCAAATACAACGTCCCAGGGTGCGATTATCTCTTTGGGCTCGTTCTCTGGTCGCGGGAGTTCCAGATCAAATACGGGCACAATGCCGGCGCAGCCACCGGGGAGAAAGTACCATCCATGAGCCTCACTCTTTTTGACTTGAACGGAAAAGTTGCCGTAGTAATTGGCGGAACCACCGGCTTGGGCCGCGCCATTTCACTCGGCCTCGCCGGCGCTGGAGCGGACGTCGTCGCCAGTTCCAGGCGGCTCGAAGAGGTCAAGCAGATTGCCGCCGAGATAGAGGCGCTTGGCCGGCGCTCCTTGCGTATCTCTAGCGACGTGCTCCGCCGCTCCTCCATCCAGGCATTGCACGATACTGTCCTCCAGAAGTTCGGCAGAATCGACATCCTCGTCAACGCGGCCGGCGTCACTTCAAGTGCCCCAACTCTCGAAGCCGATGAATCCGTCTGGTCGCGCATCATGGAGACAAACCTCACCGGAACTCTGCGCGCCTGCCAGATCTTTGCGCCCACGATGGTCCGTGCTGGTTATGGCCGCATCGTCAACCTGGCATCTCTCAGTTCATTCGTCGGCTTCGCGGGAGTCGCAGCCTACTCCGCAAGCAAGGCCGGGGTCGCTTCACTCACTAAAGTTCTCGCCATCGAACTTGCCGGCAGCGGCGTCAACGTCAACGCCATCGCGCCCGGCATCTTTCCCACGCCCCTCAATGCCACGCTCGTTCAGGGCACGCCACGCGGTGAAGAGCTGCTCCTCCGCACTCCCATGCACCGATTCGGCGAAGCCCAGGAACTGGCCGGAGCCGCCATCTTCCTCGCCTCTCAGGCAGCCTCGTTTGTCACCGGCGAAATCATCGCCGTCGATGGCGGCTTCCTTGCCAGCGGCGTCAATCAGTAACGCCGCTACCTCAAGACCACTCAACCGGCGCGATCTTCACCTTCTGCGCCTCAGCGCACGACGTATAAATACTCCGCACCAGTTCCAGCGCCCTGTATCCTTCCACGCCAGAGCAGGACGGCGCCCTTCCCGCCTTGCACGCCTCACCGAAGTCCGCAAACTGCCTTTCGAACGGCGTAGTCGAAATCGCCATCGGATCCGACGCCCCCGACTTGGCCTGCTGCGCAACTGGAGCAGCCTCGCCTGAGTCCTCCCGCACATCCCACGACGTCAGCTGATCCCCGGTCACAATCGCGCTGCCCTTCGTCCCGTGGATCTCCACCCGCTCCGGATACCCCGGCCATAGCGCCGTTGCCGCCTGAATCACCCCGGTGGCCCCCGACGCGTAGCGCATCACCGCGCAGACGCAATCCTCCGACTCAATCTTGTGCGCGGCCCCAAGCTGCCAGTATCCGAACACCTCATCCACCGCACCCATCAAATACAGCAGCACGTCCACCTGGTGAATCGCCTGGCCGATCAGCGCGCCTCCGCCCTCGCCCGCCCAGCTTCCCTTGATCGGCCGCGCGTAATACTCATCCGAGCGATACCACTTGACGTAAGCATCCGCCTGCAGAATCTTGCCCAGTCGGCCCTCCGCCAGAGCCTTCTTCAAGAACAGAACCGAGTCGTCGTGTCGATGCTGGCTCACAACTCCAAGTTGAATCCCCGCCTCGCGCGCGGTCCGAATCATCTGCGCGGCTGTCTCCAGATCAACCGCCATCGGCTTCTGCACCAACACATGCTTCTTGCTCCTGGCGCACAGCTCCACCGCGGCCAATCTATAGGCCGGAAACGTGCACACGTCGACAAAATCCACGTTTGGATGGCTGCACAGTTGCTCCGGAGTCGCTACGAAATCCGCTCCCGTCGCCTCGGCAAATTTCCTGCCCTTTTCCGCGGTTCCATTCGTGCAGGCTGTGATCGTGTAGCCAATGTTCTTGTACGCCTTCGCATGCTTCCACGCAATCGCACCCGTTCCAATAATTCCCACTCGCATCAGTTGTCTTTCTCCTGGCCGTACATCGGATCGTCAAGTTATTCCATTAGGGAGCCTCGCACTCCCGGCCGCTCCGCGCGTTGCTGATCCAACTGCTCGAACTCAGCACGCCGGAAAAGCACCTTGTGCAGCACCAGGGCCGCCGCGCCCCGCAACCGCGCCAGATCGCCGTCCATGGCAGCCACAAGTCGCGGCATATTCGACGTAAACGACTTCGCAATCAGCTGGCTCTCCAGGATCGGGTAGATGCGCGGCCACAGCGCCGTGCAGTCCCCCACGATAATCACCACCTCCGGCGCCAGCCCGGCCACCAGAATCGTGATCCCCCTCGCCAAGTACGTCATCATCTTGTCGATTGAGCGCAGCGCCCGTAGATCTCCACCCATGGCCAGCTCCATCAACTCCTTGAACGAACCCACCGCGCTCTCCGGAGCAAGCTCCCGGTAATAGCGCAACCCGGCCCGGTTTGAAGCAAACGTCTCCCAGCATCCGGTGCCACCGCAGCCGCAAACCACATCGGACTCTTCCAGCGGCATATGCCCGAACTCGCCCGCCATGTCCCCTTTGCCCCGCACCAGCCGTCCATCCACCAGCAACCCGGTGCCGATTCCATCCGACACGCCTACCACAATCATGTTCGACGCTTCGCCAAAGTCGCCAAACCAGCGCTCGGCAAACAGGCACGCGTTCGCGGCGTTATCCAACTCGATCTCGGACTCAAGAACACGCTGCAATTCTCCGTGAAGATCGATCTGCATCCACGGCACATTCGGCGAAAAGAGCACCTTGTACGTCTTCTGGTCCACGCGTCCGGAAACACTCACGCCCACGCCCGCAAACTGACGTTCCGTAAACCTGTCCCGCAGCGACCGCGCCGCCGTCGCAATCTTCAGAATCACCTGCTGAACTTCAGCCTTCGAGCTGCTTTGCGCTCCCAGAACCACCGACTCCCGGCTCAGAATCTTCCCATTGATGTCGATCACGGCGAGGCTGGCATTTCCTGGCCGCAGGTCGATCGCCAGCGTCACATGCCTGTCGTTCAGCGTTACGAACGTGGGACGCCGTCCGCGTGGAAGCCGTCCCAGCGTGCCCGGCAACACCCAGCCTTCGTCAATCAACAGCCCGATAATCACTGAAACAGTACTCGGCTGCAGGCCCGTCAGCCGGGCCAGATCCGCGCGGCTCACCGGCTGATGCCGATGAATGGCGTGCAAAATAATATCGCGATTGATTTCCCGCGCCGTTTCGCTTGAGGCAACGCCACGGCGTACTCGATTTGGCTTTTCGGTCACGTGCCTTCCTGAGAGCTCTCTCGGCCCGGCACCCATTATAGGTCGGCCCGCATGCTCCCGAAGCAGTACTTTTGCTTCGGATCAGTTCGGCTAGGCTGCTCCAGCGAGGTCACCCCAACAAATAACTTCATCAGACCATCACTCCACCCGTGCCCATCCCGGCACCTCGCCGCTTGCCTCTGTACTCTCTTCCGTGACAGTCGGCTTGGATTCGCGTTACGCTGATAGGTACGCGCACAGCGCTAGTCAAGGAGTATCCGACCCCCACTATGCCTATCCAAACGACCTCTAAAATCTGGCACAACGGCACGCTGATTCCCTGGGAGC